>NZ_CP073045.1:0-145482 GCF_001034475.2 Citrobacter sp. MGH103
GTGGATAAGTCGTCCGGTGAGCTGGTGACACTGACACCAAACAATAACAACACCGTACAACCTGTGGCGCTGATGCGTCTGGGCGTCTTTGTACCGACCCTTAAGTCACTGAAGAACAGTAAAAAAAATACACTGTCACGCACCGATGCCACGGAAGAACTGACGCGTCTTTCTCTGGCCCGTGCTGAGGGATTCGATAAGGTTGAGATCACCGGCCCCCGGCTGGATATGGATAACGATTTCAAGACCTGGGTGGGGATCATTCATTCCTTTGCCCGCCATAACGTGATTGGTGACAAAGTTGAACTGCCTTTTGTTGAGTTTGCAAAACTGTGTGGTATACCTTCAAGCCAGTCATCCCGCAGGCTGCGTGAGCGCATCAGCCCTTCCCTGAAGCGCATTGCCGGTACCGTGATCTCGTTTTCCCGTACCGATGAGAAGCACACCCGGGAATACATCACCCATCTGGTACAGTCAGCCTACTACGATACTGAACGGGATATTGTTCAGTTACAGGCTGATCCCCGCCTGTTTGAACTGTACCAGTTTGACAGAAAGGTCCTTCTTCAGCTTAAGGCGATTAATGCCCTGAAGCGACGGGAGTCCGCCCAGGCACTCTACACCTTTATAGAGAGCCTGCCCCGGGATCCGGCACCGATATCGCTGGCGCGGCTGCGTGCACGCCTCAATCTGAAGTCTCCTGTATTTTCCCAGAACCAGACGGTCAGACGGGCAATGGAGCAGCTGCGCGAGATTGGATATCTTGATTACACGGAGATCCAGCGGGGGCGGACAAAACTCTTCTGCATTCACTACCGGCGTCCCCGGTTAAAAGCACCGAATGATGAGAGTAAGGAAAATCCGTTGCCACCTTCACCTGCGGAAAAAGTCAGTCCGGAGATGGCGGAGAAACTTGCCCTGCTTGAAAAACTGGGCATCACGCTGGATGACCTGGAAAAACTCTTCAAATCCCGCTGAACATAAACTGTAGTCAGTGAAGAGCGCTCCTTTACTGACTACAGCTTATATTAACCGGTGCAGTGAGTGGTCTGCTCACTGCAGTTTATATTCTGTTTCCTGCAGTGCTGCCTGTGGCTGAGCTGCCATCTGCCTGTCCCTTACGTAAGTGATCCCGTAACCTGCTGCTGAGGCATTGCTCCCTTCATAAAACATGACTTACTCACTACAGCTTATATACATGCTCCAGCTTATGTTATGTCTGTTCTGCTGACCACAGCTTATATAAGGAAGCGCGTATGCCGTCACCTCAGGGGAGGCAGTGTACGCAGGATCTCCGCAGCATCCCGCCCGTCACCTGTGAAAGGCACTGCCAGCGTGGCAGCCATATCCAGTGCAAACACTCTGGTATAAACCTCCATCGAACGTGGATCCCTGTGACCAGCCAGTGCCTGGATGACTTTCCGGGGCTGGCGGTGATAGAGCATGTGCATGATATAGCTGTGCCGGAAGGTGTGTGGTGTGACCGGAATCGAAAAGTGTACCCCGTCTGCTTCGGCCCGTCTGACAGCCTGCTTCAGCCAGTTGCGCATGGTTTCGTCGGTCACAGCCCATAATGGTTCACGACGACGGGGCCGGGTGGTGATCATCCAGCTTTCCATCTGCCTGACATAGCTTATATCTGTCAGCGGAACCAGGCGGACTTCATCTTTTGGCGGGCGTCCGCGTCGCGCACGCACTTTTTCGGACAGGATCCGCACAAACGGTCTTACTCCATTCAGGTCAAATGATTCCGGCGTCAGCATCCGGGCTTCGCCAATACGCATTCCGGTATTCCAGAGGGTGGCGAACAGCATATGGTGACGCTGATCCGGCATATAGAAGAGAAGGGCACTCACTTCCGGGGCCAGCAGGTAGGCCGGTGTGGCCCCCGTGGAAGTGGCCATTCTTCTCAGGGAGAGCGCTGTTGCAAAATCCACCCCCGGCGCAATGGGTAACAGGGAGACGCGTTCTGGTGAATTCTGCAGGGGAATGACATTGTTCATGAGTTATTTTTCACGTAGCACACGCACTGTTTATGGATACAGGTATTCTGACCTGAACGCCCGGATCCTTCCACGACAATAAATCGCAGCGCGCGGATCCTTTTGTTTGCTTATCACGCATTATTGCGGGTAAAACCAAATACGTAAAGGTATGTTTTGCAGCAGGGATCCCGTATTAAGCCAGTCGTGGCGCGGGCTGAGGGCTGGTTTGCCGTTTTTGGGAGAAATGGGGTAATGCCAGGGCAAAGATGATCGCAAGGAAAGGAGAAAAATACACAGAGAGGGGAGTTGCGCTACGTGAATTCTGGCTAGGTACACCCCTGTAACCCTGCCAGTTTTCACGCAACGCAATGTGGTGGCTGATTACTGTCAGTTGAAATGACGGCTGGCATCCTGATGCTGACTTAATATACGAATAATAACAATTTCAGTATCAGTCTGCAGAAAATAAACCATATGCCGTTCAACGGGTAGTGCGAATGTGTATTCCCCAGTTCAGGAGGGGGAGTACCGATATTATGATTACTCATAACCTGAAAAATGTCGGATATCTGATTAATATATTTATCAGCCTACTCTTCACCGAAATGGTGGTACCCGTAATGCTAGATATCCTCCAGATCCTGACTGGCTTTAGGTGTGAGTTTAACGGTTTTCACCGGAAGCCCTCGCGCCAGCTTTCACTTTTTTCAGAAACGCATTTTTTTCCCACGACACAGGTTCACCGCTGCTCAAGCCTTCTGCCAGTAAATCCCGCAGGACACCTGGAGACGTGACTCTGCCTGTTTCTCTCGAAGGAGACGAAGTGACTCGCGGATTACCTCACTCTGTGTACGATAATCACCTGATTCTATGAGAGATTCTATGTACTCCCAGAGTTCATCTCCGAGAGCAACTGTCATTGTTCTGGCCATATCAAGCCTCGTGATTGTAAGTTTAAATTTTACATGCAGTTTATTCGATACTCAAAGGTGCTTCCAGTACAGAACATTTGGGAGAATTGGGGTAATGCCTGGAACAGACAGATACGGAGAAAAACCCTGCAGATAACCTTATACGACAACTGAAGGTGTCTGATGCCATATTCTTAGCTACTTCTCTGTCTTCAGGCGGCTTAGTCACAACATAAGACCGATGCATAATAAGCATATTTTTTCATGTTATGGTCTTGTTCATGCATGAACTATTATCTATTCAGTCACTTTTAAAGTTTTATATCATACTGCATATGATATATATCATCTCCTATATTCAGACTAAAAATATTATGACGATGGTCAAATGAATTTAGTGAAAACGCTACCTAAAACAATATGCTTATGATATAACTTATCAAGAATATGCGACAATCTTCTTGAAAGGTTACGGAGAAGAGTCAGATAATGAAGTGTTATAACTCATTCAGCTTTTTTATGTTCTCTTTATAGTAAAACCAGGAGATTAAGATGAATCAGAAGTGGAAGACGTTAATTATTTCATTATTAACACCATCAAGTATTATATCAGGGATTGCGTTGATAGTTCTCTGGGGATATTTCAGTCGCCTGGGCCGACTAGATATTTTCTTTGATGTAATGAATATTAAAAGCATCTTGGTATTGGTTTGTTGTGCAACTATACTATCATTGGCTATGATAGTATTTATCTTTTTTATAACCTCTTTTTTTATACCCGTAGTTATTCCTCAGGATATAAATAATCTTCCTGCTTACAATAAGATTCAGGGTAATTTTTTATCTGTGATGATGTTATCTGGCATGTTCCCCATGGCCTTTATATATGTGTTATACTGTGCATTTGATTTTGATCAGAATGTTAAAGATAACTCTGGCTGGTTATCTATTGCAAGTATGGGTGTACTGATAGCTGTTATTTTAGCCATAGTAAATAAGAGGTATCTTGAATATGACTTATCGTTTAAAAACAATAGAATGAAACTGTTGAGACGTGTTCAGATCTATCTTGTCATTCCGTTGTCTATTGCTTTACTGGTGCATCTTCAGTTAATTCCTCTGGAGATAGTTTTTAGTAATATTGCAACTTCAGATAAGAGTGTTAATTTCAAAGTGATAGCTGAACTGGCTTTCATGTCATATTTTATCTTTCTTCTGACAATGCTTCCTGGAGTCATTTATCTGAAAATGAATCCACAGCATAAATTTTCAAAAAGAATTAGCTATTCATTTATCGCATCCTTGATGTTATTATTAATAATATCGACTCAAATAACCGTGTTACCAGTGATTTTTACCCATTCCGTTATTAAGCTATCAGGTATAAGTGACTTCAAAATACATAGCTACATTATTAAAACAAGTGAATATCCTGAAGAGTTTTTTTCCAATGCAGCATGGGATAAAAAAAATATAAAACCGGGGGATTATTACTCTGTGCAGGCTGTTTCTATGTTTACGACAAACCAGTTTATTCTCCTTTGTCCTAAGGATATTATAAAGTTTTATCGGGAAAGCTGGAAGTTCGAGTTGCTTAATGTAGACTTCGATATAAATACCAGGAAGAAACTCCAGGAAGAAGCTGCATATTGCGTACCAATTTCTGCAATATCTGTAAAACGATGGGATATGCCTCTTCAGGGCTCGAAACCCTCAAGTTAGAAGGCAACTAGGGCGACTGTATTCTGTGACGAAATGAATGGCTGGCTCACTATAATAATGAGCGAACCCATCAGGGAAAAATGTGCAATGGGCGGACGCCAATGGAAACGTTACTCGATGGAAAACGCATCTGGGCCGAGAAAAATTTAAGCCAGATGTAATCTGACAGATACCTGTATAAATAACCGATAACTGTCAGATCAGGTCTGAGCTAATACATTTCAATAAAGGTACTTGCTCGCGCTCTGTCATTTTCTGAAACTCTTCATGCTGCATTTCGATTTTCCTTCTAAGATCATAACTCGCATACCTGTTCTTTTTATGTATATCTATATCTATTTTTGTGACGAGTTCAAACCACAATGTTCGCGCTCCCCATGCAGCGTTATGAAACATTTCCGCAACGGCTATAGAGTCTGTATTAACTGCTTCAGTCATGTAGTCGCTAATACGTTCAGCGGTAATTTTCGTTATTTCATCGTAATTCATTTTATCTCCTACAAGATTATTTAATGGAATGCAAAATATCTGGTCTGATAATAATGTTCCAGAATTAATATCTGCAGGCTATGTTAAGTTGTCCCCACACACAATCTACCTGTTTTCTCGTGTGTGCCACAGACGCAATACATAAATAGTCTGGCCATTAATTTCGTAACGGATTTCGTACTCGCCAGCAAAAATCCGTCTGACCTCCCTGGGTTCAAACTGAAACAACTGTTCTCCCATACGTGGATGAGTTAACAGAATGACCGGTGCCTGTGTCAGGGACTGTACCGTTCTGGCGGCAGCAGGTTTACTGGCCAGCACCAGAAAATCAAATAACCGCGACAAATCAGAAAGCGCCTTACTGGTCCACTTCAGTTCCATCAGCGTGGCACCGGTAACGGATTGTCAGTACTGAGGCTGTCCGACCAGGCCTGTACAGCCTGATGGTCGATAACCTGTCCGGATGTCACATCGTCCAGGGCTTCCAGCGTCAGGCGATTACGCTCCTCCTCCTGGGCAAGCCATGCAGAAAGCGCCTGTTTGATAACCCAGCCCCGGGAACGTTCCAGTCTGGCGGCCATCTGGTCGACTTTATCAGCCATAGGTAATGGCACATGCGCGGTAATTACTTTTGTTGCTTGTGCGGCATTGTTTTTCATTTGCATATCCGATTAGTTGTTAATCATATTTAATCATAGTGATTACTTTCAGACGGAACAAGGCAAATAATGCGCGTCAGCGCATGTAAGGCGGCATACGGAGGTTACATGTAGCACAGGTGTAAAACCGCCGAAGCCCGGCGTAAGCCGGTACTGATTGATAGATTTCACCTTACCCTTTTCCATCCTGCTAAGCCACACCCGCTTTCAGCTATGAGAGAGCCTTTGTGCGCAGTCGGGGCGTATCTCCGCGTTAGCGGGCCGTGAGGGACGCTTACGAGCGTGGATGAGAGACGTACAGTGGTTTCTTCTAGCTTTTATTTCCTCTCAGGTCCCGAATTGTCAACTTCTGAATCGTGGGGGCCCCTTTGGGGTGACGATTCAGTGGTTGACAACTGCACATAAAACACCCTGTGTGTGGGGTGATGGTTCACGTAGTGGTCCATCGCCCTGCCAGGGGTCAGTCGCCACTACACCATCACTTGAGAAAGAGAAGGGACTTGCTGTTATGTCAGTGAAACTTTGGTAAATTATCGTATCCTGTGGCAGGATGATGGTTTGTTACAGCATTGCAATTCATTAAAAAGGGGGCTTACGAAGAACAGTGGATATGATCGCAACTAAAACGCCTGCCATTGATAAAGCTGCCCGAATATTTCATTTTATTGCCGGGAAAGGCTCTGCCACCTACAGTGAAATTCACCAGAATGTCGGATTGCCTCAAAGCACCACCTCGGCCCTGCTTGCCAGCCTGACCACGCATGCCTTTCTGAGACAAAAAAATGGCCGGTATTATCTGGGGCTAATCTTTTACGAGCTTGGTAATAAAGCCATTCAGGATTTTGATTTTCGTGAACTGGCTGAAGAGTCACTCGTTTTTCTCCGTGACCAGACCCGTCTTGCCTGCCATCTGGGCGTTCTGGATGGTTCCACCGGCATCTATCTGGCGAAAAAAGAAAGCCAGAATGCGATTATCGTTCGCAGCTGGACGGGAAAACGACTTTCCCTGCACAGTTCCTCCCTTGGGAAAGTGTTGTTGGCCTGGCTTCCGGAAGACCACATTGATGCTCTTTTACCCACAGAACACCTTCCTGCGTTTACTGCCCGGACAATTACAACACGTAAAGCGTTGAAAGCTGAGCTGGAGGTGGTCCGCCTGCAGGGATGGGCGTTTGATAATCAGGAAGATGTCGACGATGTCACCTGTATTGCCGCGCCGGTATTTAACAGTGATCAGGCCGTTGTTGCCGCAATAAGTATTTCCGGGGTTCGTTTTCAGATGCCTGAGGAAAAAATACCTGAGTATGCGAACGCGGTGATGAAAGCCGCTGGCATGATGTCTGAAAAGTTATGCGGTATATGACTGGTCCGCTCACAGGTCATGATAACCCGTGAGCGGCGTTCGGCCTTACGTTGCTCTGACGCGGGAGGCTCCGTGTTTTGCCCACAACGCAGTGATCACCGGCACGACAATGGCGGTGATCACCACACAGGATGCCACCAGAGTGGTGGCTGCCGGTGCGGCCTCAGCGAAGTCCGGCGCGATCTCGGCTACCAGCAACGGAGTGGCCACGGCAGCGCCAGCAGTACTCGATGCGGCAATTCCAGCCGTGCCACGGCCCTTACCCAGCATGATATCCATGATTATCAGTGGTACGCCTGTGATAACAATGACTGCCAGAGCCATAAGAATACCCAGCAGTCCGGTGTCGATGATGACGCCAAGATTAATGGTATTCCCCAACGCAAATGCAAAGAATGGGATCAGACTTTTGGTGGCCCTGGAAAACAATTCCCGAAGTTCGGGATCAAGATTACCCAGCAAAAACCCCACCAGAAAGGGGATCAGGACGCCGGCGAGGTGTTCAGGTTCGAACGTTGCCTGCCCGGCGGACCCCAGAATAATCATCGTCATCAGGGGGCCGGACTCAAGCGAGATAAGTACAGAAGCACCGGCTTCTTCTTTTGTGCCGTACTCCTGCATCAGGGAAGCATAAAGCCCGGCATTGGTCATATCCATCGCCGCAACAATCGCCAGAACAGATAAACCGGCAAAGAAACCTGTTTTTACCATTCCCCCTTCCGGTAGGAGCTGGGCAAAAACAAAGGCACAGACCCAGGCAGTGGCGATTTTTGTGGCTACCAGTGTGCCAGACTTTTTGAGAACGGTCCCGGTTGCACTGATTTTAATGGAGGCGCCCATACAGAACAGCCAGACAGCGAGGATGGGGACCACGCCGGTGATCATGCCATTAGTAAATGAACCAAAGTATTTGCCGGTACCTGGCCAGAAGGTATGCAGTACCGCCCCCAGAAACAGGGGGGCCAGCATCATTCCTCCCGGAATTTTTTCAACTGTTTTTTTGATATTCATTATCGTCCCTTTTTAATGTCAGATACGGCCAGTCAGAGCACCATGATGGCTTCAATTTCAATAACAGCCCCCTGCGGCAGGGCGGCGATACCCAACGTAGCCCTGGCGGGGTACGGTGGCGAAAAGTATTCCGACATAATGGCGTTAAATCGCGGGAACATGTTCACGTCGGTCAGATAGGCATTCAGCTTCACAATATCCCTATCACTCCCTCCTGCGGCCTCTGCCACCGACAGCAAATTTTTAAACGCCTGACGGGCCTGTTCATCGAAATCTGTTGAGACCACTTGCATGGTATGCGGGTCAAAACCGACCTGACCGGCGAGATAAATGGTTTCCCCGGCTTTCACCGCCTGAGATAATGCCCCACCGGGGGCAGGAGCCCCGGTGGTATAAATGATGTCTTTTTTCATGATGTGCCTCCTGTCCTTTTGCGGTTACAGACCGAACAATTTGTCTAGGCAGTCTGCCTGGTCGGCTGTTAACTGGCCGTTATGATTCCGTGAGACCGGCGTCATGTAGCCATACTTTCTGGAAATGGCGGTTTTGATCGTACTGACAAAATCATCACCAATGGCATATATCCCGGAAAGTCGCCCAATTTCTTTGTGTAATCCGGCGACTTCATTGAGGTCGCCGGCCCGATAGGCCCGCATAATTTGGGCAAAAAGCTCCGGCACCACATTATTCAGTCCGGAAAGAACTCCGGCGCCTCCGTTCATCAGATTGGGTACAAAGTACTCATCAAAACCGGCGAATACGGCAAAATCTTTTCTCAGCGGTGTGACCGCGTTGACGATGGCCCGGGTGTGAGACGCACAGTCCACAGTATCTTTGATGCCAATAAACCGCGGGCAGCTTTCCGCCAGCATTCTGACAAGGTGAGCATCCACATCACATCCGGTTCTGGCCGGGAAGTTATAGATAAACCAGTCACCGGCAAGTTTACGGTCAAGACTGCGGAAATAGCTAAGTAACTGACGGGATGTCTGGGCGTAGTAATACTGTGGCAGTACCATTACTGCGTCATAGCCACTGTCATAGGCGGCATCAGCCAGATAAAGCATGTCCTCTTCAACGGTAGATGAAATATGGGCAATCAAAGGGAGGTCACTCATTTTCCGGGCTTCCAGGATGAGCATTGCCCGTTCGCGGACGCTCATTGTGGCAAATTCCCCGATGGTACCTGATAGCAGAATGCCGTTGATGCCGGAATCAGAAAGGCGTGCCATATGTTTTTCCAGCCCCGTGAGGTCTATCTGACCGCTGTCATCCAGAGGAATGACGGAAGGGCAGACTGCCCCTGAAAACTTCATTGTCTGATTCATATTATTTGTTCCTTTTGCGTGGTATCAGCGTCATGCCTGCTGATACCCGCCCCGGCCTTTACGGAAGAAGGATGGATATCAGTAGCCCAAACACCAATATAGTGATTTAGTAATCACTATATTGGTGTTTGGGCTGACTGGGAAATCATCTTTATAAGAACTGTGCGTGAGTTCAAGAATTCATTCGTGTCGTTCCGGTGAACTCATATTGACAGGTCAATTGGCAACTGCGTCAGGTTACCAAGGGAAGCGGTTGAGCGTCTTTATAGCGACGATCGGCACGCAAGGTCATCATAAATGCCAGGGCGGATGCTCTGCCGGATGGCGTTAGCAGGACATTTTTTTCAGCCAAGCGCGCTGCGGCGGCTTCGCCAATAAGCTGCGTGCCGACTGGCAGTGGGTGATCGGCATCGGCGGCCTCGGCCATATCGCCATTAAGCTGCTGCGGGCGATGGGCGCCGATCGCGTAGTCAATAGCCGCGATCCTGAAGCCTTAAAAGTGCTGGCCGGGCAGTTTGACCTGAGCATCAACACCGTGGCGGTGGATCTTGACTGGCAGCCGTACTTCGAAGCCCTGTCCTAGGGCGGCAACTTCCACACCGTCGACGCGGTGATGAAGCCGTTCCCGGTACCGGCCTTTACCCTTATCGGCGACGACTGCAGCATCTCCGGCTCGGCGATCGGTAACCCATCCGAACTGCGCACGCTGAGGAAGTTCGCCGGACGCAGCAAAGTGGCTCCGACCACCGAGCTGTTCCCTATGTCGCAAATTAACGAAGCGTTGAAACACGTTCGCGAAGGCAAAGCCCGCTACCGCGCGGTGCTGAAAGCCGACTTATGATGGTTCTCCTCCACCGGGCGGCCCGCTCGCCCGGCGTTTTCCCCGTTGCTTCATCAAACCATCGTTTCCCCGTCATACCTCTGTAATCATAGCTTCCCACAATTAGGGCTTCGATAAATGGCTGAACGAGATGTGCGTAACCATGAGAAAGACCTGGCTTCCCTGGCTGATCCTGTCGCCTTCCCTGCTGTTTTTACTGCTGTTTACCTGGTTTCCGCTGGGGCGTTCGGTGTATGACAGCCTGTTTGATACCCGCATGGCCAACGCGCAATACGTCGGGCTGGATAACTTTGCCCGCCTGTTTGCCGATAACGTCTTCTGGCAGTCGCTGGGCAATAACCTACTCTATATCCTGCTGACGGTGATGCCCGGGGTGACGCTCGCCCTGCTGCTGGCGGTCGCCCTGAGCGAGAACCATCGCGTCAACCGTTGGCTGCGCACCGCCTTCTTCTTCCCGATGATTATCCCGATGGTCAGCGCCGCTGCACTGTGGCTGTTTATCTTTATGCCCGGCCTCGGCCTGCTCGACCACTATCTGGCAAAGCTGTTCGGGCCGATGAACAACAACTGGCTGGGGCGCAGCAACAGCGCGCTGCTGGCCCTGGCGCTGATCGGCGTGTGGAAGTTCGCCGGCTACTACATGCTGTTTTTCCTCGCCGGGTTGCAGAGCATTCCGGCCTCGACGCGGGAAGCGGCGCTGATGGAGGGGGCTACCCGCACGCAGGTCTTTTTTAAGGTCACGCTACCGCTGCTGCGCCCGACGCTGAGCTTTGTGATCACCACCGCGCTGATCTACTCCATCACCCAGATTGACCACGTGGCGGTGATGACTCGCGGCGGGCCGGATAACGCCACCACCGTGCTGCTCTATTACATCCAGAATCTCACCTGGGATACCCACGACCTTGGTAAAGCCTCCGCAGCCACCTTCCTGACCCTGGCCGGACTGTTCGCCTTCTCGCTGATTAACCTGAAACTGCTGGAGAAAGGAGCCCACTATGAGCGCTGACATCTCGCCGCTGCTGGTCCACACACCCGCCGCTGCGCGTCCGCTGTGGCTGCGCCTGCGTCGCTCGTCGCCCTTTACGCTCACAGTATTAATGTGCTGCCTGGCGCTGCTGTGGGTCAGCCCGTTTATCTGGATGCTGACCACCTCATTCAGCGCAACTACCTTCGGCGACGATATGGCCTCGCTGCTGCCGCGCCTGCCGCTGACTCTCGATAACTTCCGCGACGCCTGGAACAGCGCCGACTGGCTGAGCCTGTACGCCAACACAATTATCTTCACCTTCGGCACCTTCTTCGTGCAGCTGTTGACCATCACCACCGCCGGCTACGTCTTTGCCTGTCACGAGTTTCGCGGCAAGCAGACGCTGTTTCTCCTGTTCCTGGTGCAGCTGATGATCATGCCGGTAGTGATGATGGTGCCGAACATGCTGACCCTGAAAACCTTCGGTCTGCTCAACACCCTCATCGGGGTGATGATGCCCTACTTCACCTCGGCGTTCGGCGTATTCCTAATGCGTAAGGCGTTCCTCGCCATTCCGAAAGAGCTGGAGGAGGCGGCGCTGATGGAGGGCTGCAGCTGGTGGCAGGTGCTGTTCCGCGTGCTGCTGCCGATGTCCTGGCCGTCGGTGCTGGCCTTCGCTACCGTCAGCATTACCTACCACTGGAACGAGTACCTGTGGCCGCTGATGATGCTCAACGATCCCGATAAGCAGGTGCTGACCGTCGGGCTGGTCTCTTTCGCCATGGGCGCCGAATCCGGTGGCCAGTGGGGCACCATCGGCGCCGGGACGCTGATGGTCTGCCTGCCGCTGATGCTGGCGTTTATCCTTTTTCAGAAACAGTTCCTGCGGAGCTTCGGCTTCTCCGGGATCAAATAAGGAGTGATTCATGCTGTTAGCACACATTTCCGATACCCATTTTCGCAGCCGCGGCGAGAAGCTGTATGGCTTTATCGACGTCAATGCCGCCAACGCCGACGTGGTCTCCCAGCTTAACGCACTGCGCGAGCGCCCGGACGCGGTGGTGGTGAGCGGGGATATCGTCAACTGCGGCCGCCCGGAGGAGTATCAGGTGGCCCGCCAGATCCTCGGCAGCCTGAACTATCCGCTGTATCTGATCCCCGGCAACCACGACGACAAAGCCCATTTTCTCGAACATCTTCACCCGCTGTGCCCGCAGCTGGGCAACGATCCGCAAAATATGCGCTATGTGGTGGATGACTTCGCCACCCGCCTGCTGTTTATCGACTCCAGTCATGCCGGCACGTCAAAAGGCTGGCTGACCGACGAGACCATCGGCTGGCTGGAAGCCCAGCTGTTCGAGGGCGGCGACAAACCGGCAACGATCTTTATGCACCACCCGCCGCTGCCGCTGGGCAATGCGCAGATGGATCCTATTGCCTGCGAAAATGGCCACCGTCTGCTGGAGTTGGTGGAGCGTTTTCCGTCGCTGACGCGCATCTTCTGCGGCCATAACCACAGCCTGACCATAACCCAGTATCTCCAGGCGCTGATCTCCACCATTCCTGGCACCGTCCATCAGGTGCCGTACTGCCACGAAGATACCCGGTCCTATTACGATCTCTCCCCGGCCTCGTGCCTGATGCACCGTCAGGTCGGCGAGCAGTGGGTGAGCTACCAGCACTCGCTGGCCCACCACGCCGGACCGTGGCTGTACGACGAAAACATCAGTTGCCCAACGGAAGAGCGCTAACTGCCATGCTCAGTCTGCAAAACATCAGTAAACGTTTCGACGGCAAACCGGCGCTCAGCGCCCTGTCGCTGGATATCCACGAAGGCGAATTCGTGGTGCTGGTCGGCCCGTCGGGCTGCGGGAAAAGCACCCTGCTACGCCTGCTCGCCGGGCTGGAACCGGTCAGCGAAGGCCAAATCTGGCTGCATGATGAGAACATCACCGCCACCACGCCGCGCGATCGCAACTTCGCGATGATCTTCCAGAACTATGCCCTGTTTCCGCATCTGTCGGTGCGCGACAACATCACCTTCGGCATGAAGGTGCGCAAGGAAGAGAAAAGCAGCTGGCAGCCGCGAGTGGATAAAGTGGCGCAGATGCTGCAGCTGGAGGCGCTGCTCGACTGCAAACCGGCGAAGCTCTCCGGCGGCCAGCGCCAGCGGGTGGCGATGGCCCGGGCGATTGTGCGTAATCCGCGGCTGTTCCTGATGGACGAGCCGCTCTGCAACCTCGACGCCCGCCTGCGCAGCGAAGTGCGCGACAGCATTATGGCCCTCCATCAGCAGCTGAAAACCAGCACCATCTATGTGACCCACGATCAGACCGAGGCGATGTCGATGGCCGACCGCATCGTGGTGATGAACGGCGGCCACGTGCAGCAGGTCGGGCACCCGGAGTATCTGTACGCCAACCCGGCCAACCTGTTCGTCGCTGGGTTTATCGGTTCGCCGGCGATGAACCTCCTGTCGCTGCCCTGCGCCAACGGTGAAGTACTGTTGGGAGAACAGCGCCATCCGCTGCCGCCGCGCCACCGGGATCAGACCCGCGTCTGGCTGGGCGTTCGCCCGGAACATATTACCGACCACGTGGAGGAGGACCATCTGCGCCTGCCGGCCACCGTTCTGCAACGAGAACTGATGGGAGCCGATTATCTGCTCCACGTCAGCACCCCGATCGGCACCCTGCGCTTTAGCCGCCGCAACCGCGGCAAGGTGCCGGAGAAAGACGAGTCGCTACCGATCGGCTTCTCGCCTGCCGATGTGCATCTTTTTCATGCTGAGACCCAGCATAATTTACAGATGGAGACAGATCATGTTTAAACCCCTCACCGCCCTGACGGTTGGGCTCAGCCTTGCCCTGAGCGGCGCGGCGCTGGCGAAAGAGAAAATAGACTTTATGTTCCCGGCGCCGGTGGACGGCAAGCTGACCATGGAGATGACCCGCGTCATTAAGCAATTCAACGACTCGCAGCAGGATGTCGAAGTGCGCGGAATCTTCACCGGCAACTACGACACCACCAAGATCAAAGCCGAATCGGCGCAGAAGGCCGGCCAGCCACCGGCGCTGGTGATCATGTCCGCCAACTTCACCACCGATCTGGCGCTGAAGGATGAGATCCTGCCGATGGATGAGCTGTTTAAATATGGCGATCAAAAGGCCGGCAATTTTCTGCAAACGGAATTCTGGCCCGCGATGCATAAGAACGCCCAGGTGATGGGCACCACCTATGCGATCCCGTTCCATAACTCGACGCCGCTCCTCTACTACAACAAGACGATGTTCGATCGGGCCGGGATCCAACAGCCGCCGCAGACCTGGGCCGAGTTGCTGGCCGATGCCAAAAAGCTGACCGACGAGAGCACAGGCCAGTGGGGGATCATGCTGCCGTCGACCAACGACGACTTCGGCGGCTGGATCTTCTCGGCGCTGGTGCGCGCCAACGGCGGAAAATACTTTAACGAAGACTATCCGGGCGAGGTCTATTACAACTCGCCGACCACAATCGGCGCCCTGCGCTTCTGGCAGGATCTGATCTACAAAGACAAGGTGATGCCGTCCGGGGTGCTGAACTCGAAACAGATCAGCGCCGCGTTCTTCTCCGGCAAGCTCGGGATGGCGATGCTCAGCACCGGCGCGCTGGGCTTTATGCGTGAGAACAGCAAAGACTTTGAGCTTGGGGTAGCTATGCTGCCAGCCAAAGAGCAGCGCGCAGTGCCGATCGGCGGCGCCAGCCTCGTAAGTTTTAAAGGCATCAGCGAGGCGCAGAAGAAAGCAGCGTATCGGTTCCTGACCTATCTGGTGAGCCCCGAGGTGAACGGCGCATGGAGCCGCTTCACCGGCTACTTCTCGCCGCGCAAGGCGTCATACGATACGCCAGAGATGAAGGCCTATCTGCAGCAGGATCCGCGGGCGGCGATTGCGCTTGAGCAACTGAAGTACGCCCATCCATGGTACTCCACCTGGGAGACCGTCGCCGTGCGTAAGGCGATGGAGAACCAGCTGGCGGCGGTGGTCAACGATGCCAAAGTAAGGCCGGAAGCCGCGGTACAGGCGGCGCAGAAGGAAGCTGACGCGCTAATGAAACCCTATGTGGATAAGACCGCGTTGTCGGAAGTGAAGTGACGCGTTACCCGTCATCGTCACCCTCATCCTGGCCCTCTCCCTGAGGGCTGTCTCTTGATCAGATCTCCTGATCAAGAGACTTCATCACCAGGTAACCCTCAACCATATCCTGAAGTCTGAACCAGCCATCCCACATAACTACCCAACCGGGGCGGCCTGTGCGTTTGCTGTCATACCATCGCCCCAGTTTCGCCAGTTTCAGACAGGCCCATTTCAGTGTCGGCGTCTGTGACGGAAGCGGTTTTCCTTCCAGCTTAACCCACAGCAATTTCCACTCTGTCGGCGCCAGTATTTTCTCACAGCTGTCATTTTGTGTTTCTTCACTGATACCTCCCTGCCGCAGGCCCAGCACCCGTACCGCTATAAAGGGGTTTGGGGAGCAATGGAACAGTAACGCCGTTAAGAGGTTAATTAAAATAGCCAATTATCTATTAATCAATAAATCATACATCTTCATTGAACGCCCTCAGCTCACCCTTACTGACTGATTCCGGCACTATAAATGAATAGCGCCCTTGCATATTAATATGCCCGCACTGTAATGGTGACAGTTTCTCAACGTCTGAATCCAGGACCGGGTACTCCTCACGCCTGAGATGCTGAATTGCTGCATCCATGTAAATAGTGTTCCACAGAACAATAATATTGAGCGCCAGTGAACCGCCCCGGTTTTCCTGGAGAGTGTTTTATCTGTGAACTCAGGTTGCCAGCTCATCATTTCCGATGGAAGCATAATACGCTTTTTCTGCTTCTGCCGGAGGAGTATGCCTCAGCCTTCCCAGCAATCGTCGATTGTTATACCAGTCCACCCACGTGAGTGTGGCCAGTTCCACTTCTGCACGTTTTTTCCAGCTCTTACGGTGTATTACCTCCGCTTTGTAAAGACCATTAATGCTCTCCGCCATCGCGTTGTCATACGAGTCGCCTGTACTCCCTGTTGATGCCAGCAGTTTTGCTTCTTTTAGTCGCTCCGTATAGGCCAGTGACACATACTGAGAGCCTTTATCGCTGTGATGGATGGTGCCGGACGGACGACGGGCCCACAACGCCTGCTCCAGTGCATCCAGCACGAATGTCGTTTCCATGGACGATGATACCCACCATCCCACGATATATCCGGCAAATACATCAATGATGAACGCCACTATAGACGAAGCCCTGCCATGTGCTGAGTAGAGTAAGAGGCAGGGCGTAGTCGGACTATTTCCCTGCCTCTCCTCCCCGAACCGGACGTGCACCTTTCAGCGCATCCGGCTCTCCATTTAAATGCTGGCGAACGCCATTGCCACTTCTGTAAAGCGCGATGTATACGTGTTTCTGGTCTCCGTCCTCAGATAGGGATTACCTTCGGGTAGCCGCCAGCGGAACAGCTTCTTGCCTTGCCCCACCAACCGGTACAGTATTTCGCCGCTGAGCTTGCCGTGATTGGTTTTACCAAATAAAACCCACGTTTTGCTCTGACCCGGTTTCGGTGATTTACACCACCACCTCATCAGGGAAGCGATACCTGTACGGTATTTGCGGGCCAGCCAGTGAGCCAGCTTCCAGAACACGACACGGTCGATATAACTGAAGACTTTGGCCTTAAAATCAACGAACTGATAGAACATGGCCCAGCCTTTCAGTTTTCGGTTGAGTTGTTCAGCCATATCGACTTTGCTTTCACTGTAGTTGCCTGATAACAGTGCTGTCAGCGATGCGGCGAAGTTTCTGGCTTTCTCCTGCGGGATCGTTGAGACCACTCGCATCTCGCCATAACGACTGCGTTTGCGAATGATCCTGTGCCCCAGAAAGATAAAGCCGTCATTAACATGGGTGATTTTAGTCTTATCCATGTTCAGCCTGAGTTTCAGACTGCCTTCGAGCACACCCCGACACTCCTCCCTGATGGCTTCCGCCTGTGCTTTGGTGCCTTTGACGATGAGGACAAAATCATCGGCATAGCGGCAGTACGCCACCGCGGGTTTCCACTGCCAGTTTTCTCTGACCGCCGTACTTCGGCCCCGTTGGATACTGTTATTCCAGTACCACCGATCTTTTCTGGCTTTCCCGCTCAGGTAGCGCTCATGCAGGTATTGATCGAACTCATTCAGCATGATGTTCGATAATAGCGGCGATATAACACCGCCCTGTGGCACACCTTCACTGGCCGCCCGAAAGAGACCGACATCGATATGTCCCGCCTTGATGGTTTTCCACAGCAGAGTCATGAAACGTGCGTCACTGATCCTGCGGCGTACAGCCTTCATCAGCAGTCGATGATGTACGGTGTCGAAGTAACTGGACAGGTCGCCTTCAATCACCCAGCGTCCCCGGGTTTCACCACAGTCTGTGAGCTGTAATTTCACCGTGCGGATCGCGTGGTGGACACTGCGCTCAGGCCGGAAGCCATATGAGAGCGTATGAAAATCACTCTCCCATATCGGCTCCATCGCCATCAGCATGGCCCGCTGAACAATACGATCCCGCAACGCGGGGATACCCAGTGGTCGCAGTTTGCCGTTGCTTTTAGGGATGTAAACCCGTCTGGCGGGCAAGGGCTGGTAGTGGCCTGAGAGTAATTCATCCCTGAGGATTTGCAGCTCAACAGCCAGTCTGGCCTGTAGCATTGTTTTGTTCACGCCATCAACGCCGGGGGTATGGGCCCCCTTTGATGAAAGCGTGATCCGCGCCGCTTCAGCCAGCCATTCTGGTTGTGTTATCAGACGCAGCAGCCGTTGAATCCGTAGGGACGGATCGGTGACTGCCCATGTGGCAAGCTTGCGTTGCATTTCGCTGATTATCAAAGGTCTTCACCTCGTTAGGTCAGTTAATTCACGTCGCAAACACATTCAAACTGCTTCCCTTCGCCATGTAATGGGCTTTCCCCATCGCGGACTACTACGGAAGCTCCGCCAGCCAGCGCGTCATCGGAGCCATGCCCCCTTAACATCCGTCGCTGACCTTCCCCGGTTTACCTGCCTGGACTCAGGCATACTGAGGAGGCTGCCCGTCGCACTCTTTATCCTTGCTTGCCGCAAGTTGGCAGAAGTCAGCAACGCAAGCGTGATAGACGCTGCTGCCCCGGTGTTTCGCATACATGTCAAAACACCTTCGACCGGCAGTGCTTACGTATCACTGCCAGTTCCTCCTGCACGGCCTGTCAGATCACGTAGGCCGTGGTGACGTTTTCAACCCACAGAGGCGGATTAACGGGTTCATGTTCTTCAGCCTTTCAGTACTTAACCTTGAGGATCATCTCGGCTTAGTGATCTCGCCTCAATCCCCGTTGTCAGCGGGTTACATCACCCTGCGGGCATGCCGCAGGTCACTGCCGCTCAGGTTCTCCACCGTCACACCCGGTGGGATTGTTGGGTTTCTCATCGTGAGTTACCGGCTCAATATTCCAGACAGACTCGCGGTTCATTTAAGCATCCATGCCCGCCCTGAACTCCGGGCACACCGTAAGTAAAATCAGCCACCCACAGCTGGTCAGGACGTTCTGCCACGAACTGACGGTTTACGCGGTCACCTGCGGCAACGGTTTTCCGGCTGACGGTAGTGCGGACCTTTTTACCCCGGAGAACACCGGCAAGTCCCATAACCGCCATGAGGCGCGCCACTGTACATCTGGCCACCCTGATTCCTTCCCGTAACAACTGACGCCAGACTTTACGCACACCGTACACCTGATGATTTTCATCGTATACGCGCTGTATCTCTCTCTTCAGCCAGTCATCGCGCTGTGCATGTGCACTGCGTTTATCAGGATGATGTCGCTGTTGCTGACAGTGGTAATACGTTGACGGGGCAATATGCAGTTCACTGCATACCGGTCTGACCCCGTACTGCTCACGCAGCTTATCCAGCAGTGCCATCACTTTTTCCAGAGGCGGTCGAACTCCGCCTTCGCAAAATAAGCGGAAGCCTGGCGAAGGATATTGTTGCTGCGGCGCAGTTCACGATTTTCACGTTCCAGCTCTTTCAGACGCTGACGTTCAGCACTGGTGAGCCCTCCATCTCCGCCCCCGGTATCCCGCTCATACTGGCGAACCCAGACACGCAGAGTCTCCGGCGTACAGCCAGTCTTTGGAGCAATGGAACAAATTGCCGCCCATTGTGAGTCATATTCGCCCTGACTTTCCAGGGCACTGTTGCAAATAGTCGGTGGTGATAAACTTATCATCCCTTTTTGCTGATGGAGCTGCACATGAACCCATTCAAAGGCCGGCATTTTCAGCGTGACATCATTCTGTGGGCCGTACGCTGGTACTGCAAATACGGCATCAGTTACCGTGAGCTGCAGGAGATGCTGGCTGAACGCGGAGTGAATGTCGATCACTCCACGATTTACCGCTGGGTTCAGCGTTATGCGCCTGAAATGGAAAAACGGCTGCGCTGGTACTGGCGTAACCCTTCCGATCTTTGCCCGTGGCACATGGATGAAACCTACGTGAAGGTCAATGGCCGCTGGGCGTATCTGTACCGGGCCGTCGACAGCCGGGGCCGCACTGTCGATTTTTATATCTCCTCCCGTCGTAACAGCAAAGCTGCATACCGGTTTCTGGGTAAAATCCTCAACAACGTGAAGAAGTGGCAGATCCCGCGATTCATCAACACGGATAAAGCGCCCGCCTATGGTCGCGCGCTTGCTCTGCTCAAACGCGAAGGCCGGTGCCCGTCTGACGTTGAACACCGACAGATTAAGTACCGGAACAACGTGATTGAATGCGATCATGGCAAACTGAAACGGATAATCGGCGCCACGCTGGGATTTAAATCCATGAAGACGGCTTACGCCACCATCAAAGGTATTGAGGTGATGCGTGCACTACGCAAAGGCCAGGCCTCAGCATTTTATTATGGTGATCCCCTGGGCGAAATGCGCCTGGTAAGCAGAGTTTTTGAAATGTAAGGCCTTTGAATAAGACAAAAGGCTGCCTCATCGCTAACTTTGCAACAGTGCCTCGTCAAGCTGCATCTGGCTGCGCTCTTTTTCCATCGCCTGCACCGCTTTCTGGCTAAACGCCGCAGAGTCATCGGTGATCACCGGATTAAACGTTGGGTCCATCGTGCCCATTTTTTCCTGATGATGTACCGGAATGTCGCACCCAGGGAAAGCGCCGGTGATAAAGAATTGTGCCGTCGCAACGGTGCGTTGCAGACTGTTGGCATAGGTATATACCGTGTCCGGCGTCGGGCATTCGCCTGACGTGACCATCCCCAGCTCCGCCAGCCATTCTCGCATGTAGTGGCCCATATAAATTTCCAGCACACCGCCTTTCGTGGTGAGCTGCCCGCCGGGCACATCCCACTCCGACCACTGATTCGGCGTGGACTGCTCCAGCACGCTGCCATTATTGGCCAACGGCGCGCGCAAGTTGTGTCGGCTCATCATCAACACTTGTTGCAGTTGATAACCTTCCGGCGTTGTCTGCGCTTGCGCGGCGGACGACAATAAAACAGCCCCTGCCACAGCGGCGGCGAGTATCAATTTTTTCATCCCTACAACCTCTTGTTGTTATCAATCCTCATAGAGTGTGACAGAAATATGACATTTTTCCGGGAACGGTTTCGCAAAACGGGAGATTCCAGAAGATAACCGGCAGGTCAGCGTGTTCCGGTTACTCCGAGATAAAAACCTCATACTTAATATTGCGGGCGCAATAAAAAGTGCCGTCCGTCAGATACAGTTCACGAAATCGCGTGTTATCAGAGATGTTGTCCAGCAGGGAACGTTCCGTATCGACAAATTCTTTTTGCACGCGGTAATGAACGGCGTTCTCCGTTTCAAAAGAGACATATTCCGTGGTGGCGTAGGGCTTATTTTTTGATTTCACGTACACGATATATTGCACGGTACTGGCCGTCAGCCCCGTTTTCGCCGCGATCTCTTTGAGACTCAACGTCTCAGAGGCATAAAGCGCCTGAACCTGCGCTATGCGTCGGTGATTATACGCCGTCACCCGAAGGCTCAGTTTCAGCCGATAGGCCATATTCCGCACGGCGGTAATATTAGTGTGAAGCAGTTGCGCTATCTGCTCTGTCGTGAGGATGCCCGCGTTTTCCCGCAGAATCGCAAGGCTTTCGTCGTTCCAGATAAATGCCATTGGGTATCTCTCCGTACGCGTCGTTCATCGCGCCGCCAGGCGCGCAAACGTGGCCTCTAACTCAGGCGGCTTACGCATACCCTGGTGTAGCTCCAGAACGCGTCCTTCGGAGTCAATCAGTACGGAGGTCGGCGTGCCGATCACCTGATAACGTTCCTGGGTAATGTTGAGCTGATCGCGCACCACCGGATAGGTTATCTGATGTTTTGCCAGCAGATCGTTGATCCTGACCGTTTCAGGGTCGGTATTGACCGCCACAACCACCACTTTATCGCCCCATTTTTTGCTCAGCGCTTCCAGCGTGTCCATTTCCGCCAGGCACCCCCCGCATCCCGCAGACCAAAAATTCAGGTACACCGCCTTTCCTTGCCAGCGTTCAAGGCCTGACTCCTGGCCTTGCAGATCAAACACCGCCAGCGCCGGGGCCGGTGCCCCGACCGCCAGCTTTTCTTCTTTACACCCGCTTATCAGGATCGCCGCCGCGAGTAACAGCACATTATGCCAGCGCATGTTGATTGGCCTCCTCACCCAGATATTTACCGTGTTGCAGCCGCAGAATACGGTCGGCAAACTGCCCAAGCGCAGGGTTGTGCGTCACCATCACAATCGTGCGCCCCTGACGATGCAGATCGGTGAGCAGATCCAGCACCCGCTGCTCATTCTCTTCATCCAGGTTGCCCGTCGGTTCATCCGCGAAAATAACCGGCGGTTCGTTGACCAGCGCCCGGGCGATACACACACGCTGCTGCTCACCACCGGAAAGCTGGCTCGGCAGGTGCGTCACACGATGCCCAAGCCCTACCTGTTCCAGCACCTTCCTCGCCGCCGCTTCATCCACCACGCTGTGGTAATGCTGGGCGAGCATGATGTTTTCCAGCGCAGTTAAGAACGGGATCAAATGGAACTGCTGAAATACCAGGCCGATTTTCTCGGCGCGAAAGCGACGGCGCCCCTCTTCATCCAGCGCGGCGGCATCGGTGCCATCAAGAAACACCTGCCCTTCCGTCGCCGTATCAAGGCACGTCAGAATATTCATCAGCGTGGTTTTACCAGAACCAGAAGCGCCCATAATGGCGACAAATTCACCCTGCGCAATGCGCAGATTAATGTCATCCAGGGCGGTAACGTCACCGAACCGTTTGTATAAGTGGCGGGTTTCGATCGCCACCTGAGGGATATGCGTAACGGACATGGCGCTACTCTCCTTTCAGCACTTTAGCAGGCTCGACGCTTACCGCGCGTCGCACCGGAACAATCGCCGCCAGAATGGCGACCAGTAAAGACAACACCAGAGTAATGGGCAACACCGGCAGACGCAGTGATATGGCGGCATTAAACACCGTTAATCCCAACAGTTGCGCCAGCAAATATCCCAGCACCCAGCCGCACGCCACCGCCGCCAGCGCGATGATGCTGGTTTCCAGCAGAATTTGCCGCACGATATCGCCGTTGCTGGAACCAAGCGCTTTTTGCAGCGCAAACTCGCGCGCCCGCTCGCCGACAATCGCCATCAGCGTGGTATTCACGCACAGCGAAGAGAGCGCCAGAATCACGATCGAGACCAGTCCCATCAGACCTTTAATTTTATCCAGCACCTGCCCTTCGGAAGCAGAGACCTTACGCACCGGACGAATCTCCAGGTCAGGATACTGCGCCTGCAACCGGCTGGCATAGTTCTCCACCTGGCCGACATCGTTACTGACGCTCAGCAAGCCGTGGCTGATTTTGCCCGGCTGATGCAGCCAGGCCTGCGCCACGTCGAGGCTGACGATCAGCATGTTGTCCGTCGCATCGCCAGACTCCACAATGCCTTTAATCTGCAAATTCTTACGCTGATTGTGATCCACCAGCGTGATGCTGTCGCCCGGCTGCACGTTGAGGCGTTCCGCCAGTTTGACGCCGATCATCGCATTACGGTCGTCAAAACTGACGCCAATCCAGCTACCGGTGACCTGCCAGTACGGCACCATTTTTTGCAGCGACTCGAACCACACGCCAACCATCACCACTTTTTCCAGCTCGGTACGCGCCATGCCGTACAACCACGGACTGGCGCCATGCACCAGCCCCTGCGGCGCCTGATCGAGAATGCTCTGCAACTCCTGCTGCGGCATACTGGAACCGTGCCCCGGCCCGATGTAAAAATTCGCGCCGAAGGTGCGCAGTTCTTCGCTCATTTTGGTGTTAATGTCGAACCAGACGGCAGAAAGCGCCGTCACGATGGTCGCCCCCACCATCAGCGCGGCAAACACCACGCTGACCCGCTGAAAACGCAGACGCAGCGCCCGCCACACCAGCAGCCAGAGCATGGTACGTTTAGCGGCCATACAGCACCTCCACAGGATACAGCCGGGCAATCCGCCGGGCCGGGAACCAGGTGCCGATCAACGCAATCAGTACCGCAATCACCAGTACGCACGGCACCACAATCCAGGCAAAATTAAGCGGCGCGTCGAAGAGCATGACGCCAATCGCTTTCGCCAGCCCCCACCCGGCAATACATCCCAGCGCACCGCCAGCCAGCCCGCTGGACGCCGCTTCCAGGTAGAACAGCAGCATAATTTGCCACTGTCGCGCACCCAGCGCTTTCATCAAACCGATCTCTTTGGCGCGTTCCATAATGGTGCTGGTCATCAGCGAGGCGATCCCCATTGCGGAAGCCACCAGCGCCGCGACGGTAACGACCGCCATCAGCAACTGAATTTTATCGATCACCACCCCTTCGGACGCCGCGACCTGCCATACCGGGCGCACTTCCGCACCGGAAATCGCCTCTTCCAGCTGATGCGCGATCGACGACACATAGGCCGTGCAATACCAGAGGTCGTACTCTTCGGCATTGAGCGCGTCCAGGTTTTCCCGCGCGCGGCGGGACAGTTCGTTTTCCGGCACCGTCAGCGCCGAGACGCGAATCGCCTGCACTTTTCCGGGGAGCCCCAGCAGGTGCTGTACCGTGCTTAGCGGCATCACCAGTTGGTTATCTTCATCGCCGCCGCTGGAGAGGATACCGCTGACGGTGACCTGCACTGCTTCGCCTTCGGTACGTAATGTCAGCTTATCACCGGGTTTCCAGCCCATTTGCCGCGCCAGCGCGTGCCCGACTAAGGTCTGCGGCTCTGCGCCTGCGGGTTCCTGCGGCCAGTCGCCGGTCACCTGCCAGTATGGGCTGACCGTTTTCTGCCCCGTCTCATATCCCTCTTCATCAGGAATATCCACTGGCTGACTGAAGAAAGTGCCCAGAATCCGCACTGGTTCTCCCTCCACGCTGGCTTCGCCGCCGAGCATCGGCGCAAACCCGACAATGTTGTTTCGCCAGAAGATATCTTTGATGTTCGGCAGCTCGGCTTCATCAAGAAAATCCTGACCGGAAAGCGGATTACTGCTCTCACTAAACAGCGCGGGCAGCGCAGCCTGTCCGGCGGGTTCAATCAAAATGTTCGCACCATAAGACTTCAGCTCTCTGGACATTTTGTCGCCGATATCAATGGACACCGCCAGCAGCGCCGAGATCAGGCTGGAGGCCAGAAAAACGGTGATTATCGCCAGCACTTTGCGGCGTAAATTGCGCCCCCAGGATTGTCGTAACATCCGCCACAGCATGATTATTCCTCCCTCATGTCGGCAGGAACAAACTGCTCCGGCGTTTCACGGAAGCGTTCATAGTTAGCCTCTGACGAGAAGAACCAGGTCTTGCCGCCATAGCTGTATTTGTAATCGGCTGAGGTATTGGTCAACGTTGAACCATCGACCGGATCGGTCACTTTAATAGTCATGACCGTCGAGAAGTAGTTCACCCCTGTCGCCAGTTCTTTACCGGGGATCACCAGCTCTTTTTCATCATTGTGCCAGTTTTCAATCGGCACCGGGTTACAGCCACCGGCCTTGCCGATAGACGGAATAAAAATATGCACTCCGCAGGCGACGCAGATAACCTGATTGCCCTCCATGACATAACCCTGATCGCCGCACAGCAGGCAGGCGTCGAACACCACGCCAAAACGCAGCTTGTCGGGATAGCGGTTAATCACGAAGAAGCGCACCGCTTTGCCATCGTCCGCCACCCAGACGAAACGATGCAGTTTACCGTCACGAAGCTGTTCAACCGGCAGGCGCACCATGCCATCGCTCCCCAGCGTTACGGGCACGGCTTCAGAGAGTTGCGGCGGCTGCGAGGCCACTTTATCCCACCACAGTTGGCCTGCGATAACGACCACCGCGCAGCCGATTGTGACCAACCACAGCCGCAAAGCGTTGCGACGCTGCGCCAGCGCCAGACGGTGAGCAATCGGTTCTTCGGTTTCCCGCGTCTGTCGAAAAGCCCGCAACAGCGCCGGAAGCCAGCACAGCGCCAGGGCCAGCAGCAGCGCGGCTCCCGCCCAGTTATACAGCGCCGTGTTATTTGTGACTTTCGCCACGAAGCTCAGCAGTGATTTTCCCAGCGGAACAACCTGTAATTTCATCAGCAACAACAGCAGGTTGCCGCTCAGCGGCAGCCAGATCATCACCAGCAGAATCAGCGTTAACGGCCAGTACAGGCCGCGAATACGCCGCAGCAGCATCGCGCAGAGTACGCCCGCCAGACAGAGGATCGCAAAAGCGAGAACGACGGCCGTCAGGTTTAACAGCAGGTCAGTATTCAGCACATGCGTACTGGTCAGCCCGCCCAGATTAGGGTCCAGCGCCCAATGGCGGGCAGCGCCGAAAATCAGAATCCCCTGCCACAGATAGCGGATACGCGTTGAAGCCCACCAGAAACTGAGGACAAACAGCAGCGATACCATGACCTCCGCCCCAACCAGCAGCAGTTGTACCGGTTGGCTGCCGTGAATAAACAGTCCCGCCAGCACGCCGGCAATCAGCCCGGTCAGCAGCGTCCAGGTCAGCGGACGTAAAGAGGGAGGATCGTTTCGACTCCAGAGAACACCGGAAAGAAGCGCAATGCAGAAAAAGACCTGTAGCGTCGTGACGAAAAAGTAACTCATAACTTCGACTCTGTACGGCGGGTTGAATTAAGCGACGGGCATATGATCGGTCTGACCAACGCGCCAGAAGGGGGAATCCTCCTGGCGCGTTGGTTAGTCGGTTTTAGTTCAGACCGACATATTTAAACTCGTAGCTCACATCAAACGGTTTCCACCAGCGGCCTACGCCTGTTTCGCTGTCAGTATGGCGATGCATCCCGGCTTTTGACGGCGGTTCAATGTGGTAGGTCACTTTATAGTTGCCCACGCCCATCATTTTGATGTTCGCGCCATAGTGCGGGCCATCGCTGGCAACCATCGGCATGAAGGTGCCTTCCTGTTTTTCGCCCGTGTCGTTGTTGACCAGGGTGTAGCTGATGGTCAGGTACGGGATCCATTCCCCTGCGCCAAAGCCGTTTTTATTGCCTTCTACAGCGTGGATATCCGCTTCAAGGTGAACATCGGCTTTTGCTGCCGGTAAGCCCATGCCGCGCGGTTCCATATCAATCGGTTGCAGGTAAACGGCCGCCAGCTCCATTTCATTCATGGTGACAGGCTCGCCTGCCGGGTACTCTTTAAAAGCAAACGCGGCTGGCGCAATGAAAATGCTGGCCATCACTGCGCTGGCAATCAGGGTTTTCTTCATGGTCATCAAACGTATCCTCTCGTCTAAAACAACGGCTATACAACGATTATGGGTTATTTTTTATCGTCTCCCCGGGAACCGCGCTTTTGCGCCGCATCACCCACAGCGCCACCAGCGCCGCGAGCAGCAATACGACCTGCGGTAACAACGTTTCCACGTAGGGATAAATCCCCAGCCAGCTGATTTCAGGGAAGCCGTTAATCAACGTAGGCTGGAACAGTTTGCCTTCCACCAGTTCCAGAACGCCTTTGCCCGCAAAGACGAAGGCCATCAGATACATGAAACTGCCGGTAAACATAAAGAAGGGTTTCAGCGGCAGGCGCACCACTGAGTAACGCATCACCAGCCAGGCGAGCAGCAGCACCACGCAGCCAATCACAAAACCGGCGCCAATCGCCATATGGCCGGATACCGTGTTTGCATCGCCAATCAGAGCGTAATAGAACAGCACCGTTTCCGCCCCTTCGCGGTACACCGCCAGGAAGCTGGTCAGCCATAGTCCGACCAGGGAGCCTCGCGACAGGGAATGAGACAGTTTGCCTTCCAGCCAGGCTTTCCAGTGGCGCGCTTCCACTTTGGACAGCAGCCAGTAACTCATAAAGAACAGCATCACGACGGCAATCAGCATCGTTATGCCTTCCAGCAGTTCACGGCTGGCGCCGGAGTTAGTAAACAGCATCTGGAAGATAGCGGCGGTGATGACGCTGGCGATCAGCGCCACAATTACCGACTGACGAATAAGCGGCAGCTTATCCTGATGGTTGTTTTTCACCATGTAGGCCACGATTGCCGCAACAATCAGCAGCGCTTCCAGCCCCTCGCGCACGATGATCATCAGACTATAGAGCAGCAGACTCCACTGGGTTTCTTCGCCTTCGCCCAGCATCGTCACGGCTTTTTGCAGATCCTGCGTCAGCGCGCTGGCCTCTGCATTCAGGCGCTCAACCGGCTGACCGGCCTTCATCAGACTGACCAGGCGGGTAAAATACGCCTCCAGCGTGGTTTTAAATGCCGAATCGCGAGAGCCGATTTTGTTTTCCATGCCGCTGGCTTCGAAGCGGTCGAAGTAGGTATCCTGGATATCCAGAATCGCATTCTTCGCATCGCCGCCCTGATAGCGCGCTATCGCGTCCTGAATGCTCTGGTTAATTCCCGTCGTCACCTCAGCCCAGTCGGTGCGGTTATTTCCCTCGTCCGCCGCCGGAATGTTGTCTGCGCTTTGCGCTGCGGCAACCTGCTGATCGTCACGGGTGGTTGGCAAGCCGGGTAAGATATCCTCGATATCCTGTAGCAGCGTAGTGACCTGATAGGAGACATCGTTGAGATGGTCAGGTTGCGCGGTCAGCGCAATCAGGGATGAGAATTGTTGGTTAATGGAGGCGGCATCTTTTGCAGAACGGTTTTGTCTGAGGGACATCTCCATCTCAGAGTTTTTAAAGCCCTGATAGTGCGCCTGTTGAACGTGCTGACTGGCAACGCTGTAATTCCCGGCCTGATATTCAGTGACCGCCTGCGCCAGCAGATCGTCGATCGTCCTGAAACTCTCCTGCCAGTGAACGGCAATGTCGTCCCTGGACAGCGCGTTGTGCTGCTCTTCGGCCACCAGACGATGTCCGCCATCCAGCACCGGTTCCACTTCGCGCAGTGCGGCTTTCAGCCAGTCAATGCGCGCCTGGACGTCAGCGAGCGGTTTTTTCTCGCCAATCATTCGACGGATCTCGCCGAATGCGCTCTCCATCTCGTAACTTTTGCGCGCGGAAATGTTGATGCGGATCGGCCCTTCCAGGTTCTCGAACACCTCAAAATAGGCCATTTGTACCGTGCGGCGCGCCTCGTCGGCATGCTGTTGCTGATAAAGTTCCGCTGTTTTATCAAGACGTTGCTCGATATCTTCAATCAAAGGCGCATAATTCGTCGACGCCCAGACACTCATGCTTATAAACAAGCCAAAGAGAGTAACCAACAAAGAGTTACGGAAGTTACGCACGTGCACACCGCCAAAGAATACAAATGATAATTATTATCATATCTTTTTGTCGCGTTATACATGACCTGGATCATAAAAATGTCAGCAGACGACAAGTTATGTAAACTTATTTCATCAAATCGTGATGAACACACACATTATGCGTTGATAAAAGGGACGTTATCTCCCTGTTTTTCTCATGGAATTAACGGCAAGGCAGGCGCGGTAACAGAGGAATAAATCCCCCTGCCGACAGTGATATTATTCATTATCGGCAGGCAGAAATAAAACGCGTTATTGCGTACAGCAATATTCAAAGATTAAGGTTATTTCGATCGCTGGCAAGACGCTGTAAGAATTGACCATATCCCTGCGGCCCCATCCAGTAGTTAATACTTTTCTCAACGCCGGTTGATGTCAACGTCGCACCGGAAATACCGTCAACGGTATATTCATCGGCATGTTCAGGTTTATCCTGTACTATTTTCAATGCAGGATGTCCGCTGTTATCTAATAATCGTTTCCCTGGCCACTGTTTGCGCCAGTTGGCGTCTTCCACCCTAGCCCCCAGAAACGGCGTTTCCCGTTGCTGATAATAATACAGATTTCTCACCGTACGACCGTCCAGCCCCAGAGCAAGAAACGCATGCATCATGGATTTCGCACCCTTACCGGTAACTGGAATGATAACCTGCTGAATTTCATTATTTTTATCTTTCACAAAGAACACATCCGCCACCGTACAGCGCTGACGAACCTGCGCTGGGTCGCGTTCAGGGGCAAGTTTTTCACACTTCTGCCGCGCGGTGTCCGCGCTGCTGCCAGCCACCAGTTCGCCGGAATCTAAATTAACATGGCGTTGAATAATATAACGATGATAGAGCGTTTCGACTGATTTTTTATCCTGGGTCTCTGATTTCATCAGGCCCGCAGCGTGTAAAATTGCCGCCTGTTTTTCCTCCTCTGTCGGCTCCGTCATTTCTCCCTGGAACAGCATAAACCATGCCGCCGCCGCAACAAAAATAAGGACACAAAGCACCATCATTGATGCAACAATAATTTTACCCTTGCGCATTGAATTGTTATCCCTGTCAAAATGGAAATCGAAAAAATCGCCTGAACGTATCACAGACTTTCATTCAATTAAAACAGATATGCCATTATCAATTCAGGTTTGCAACGTCAGGCAGCGGTAAAAAATAATAACTGGCGTCGGTAAAAAAGCAGCAAAAATAACAGAAAACACGCTCTCCGCTCGTTTTACACATCCTTACAATGGGTTAAAAAATGCCGGGTTTCCCCGGCACGCTATCAAAACATGGCTGCCCGCCACAGACGTAACTTCATGCCCCAGTAGCTGGTCCAGCCGCTGGTCGTAGTTACCACCTGCCCCTTCGACACCACCACCAGCGTTGGCGTGACGCTGATTTCCCAGTTTCGTGATATCTCACCGCCGCTATCATTCACGACGGGGAACGTCACCCTTTTACGCGATAACCAGCGGGAAACCTCCCCGTCATTACCGGAACGCAGCGCGATGGTCATGACGCTCTCCCCTTCCGACTGCAAACGGGCGACATCCGGCGTGGTGAAACGGCAGATACCGCACCAGCTCGCCCAGAAGTAGAGCAGCACCGGGCGTTCTTCACTGATCGACGCCAGCGTTACGGTTTCCCCGTCCAGCGTATGCAGCGGCGTGCTGTCAAACATGGCCGGCATCTGCGGAGAACGCCAGACATCCAGCAGGATTATCACGCCAGCCAGCACAACCAGTAAGATCGCGCCTTCACGCAGCCAGCGGCGCAGTTTACTGAGCATGGGCCACCGCCAGTTTTTCTTTCACCACCGCCTCAAGGGTCTCCCACGATACCGCGCCGGGGATCATCTCGTCGCCAATGATGGTTGCCGGCGTCCCCTGAACGCCAACCAGCCGGGCGAGTTGCAGATTGGTGCTCAACGTCTCCATGCTTTTCTCATCGGGGTCAGTTTGGATATAGAGAATTATTGTACTATAAGGGCTTCCCCGGCATGTCAATGCCGGTGTTTACGGTTTCTGTCTGCACGGCACTGTTGCAAAGTTAGCGATGAGGCAGCCTTTTGTCTTATTCAAAGGCCTTACATTTCAAAAACTCTGCTTACCAGGCGCATTTCGCCCAGGGGATCACCATAATAAAATGCTGAGGCCTGGCCTTTGCGTAGTGCACGCATCACCCTGATGAATCCCCTAATGATTTTGGTAAAAATCATTAAGTTAAGGTGGATACACATCTTGTCATATGATCAAATGGTTTCGCGAAAAATCAATAATCAGACAACAAGATGTGCGAACTCGATATTTTACACGACTCTCTTTACCAATTCTGCCCCGAATTAGGTGATGCTGCCAACTTACTGATTTAGTGTATGATGGTGTTTTTGAGGTGCTCCAGTGGCTTCTGTTTCTATCAGCTGTCCCTCCTGTTCAGCTACTGACGGGGTGGTGCGTAACGGCAAAAGCACCGCCGGACATCAGCGCTATCTCTGCTCTCACTGCCGTAAAACATGGCAACTGCAGTTCACTTACACCGCTTCTCAACCCGGTACGCACCAGAAAATCATTGATATGGCCATGAATGGCGTTGGATGCCGGGCAACCGCCCGCATTATGGGCGTTGGCCTCAACACGATTTTCCGCCATTTAAAAAACTCAGGCCGCAGTCGGTAACCTCGCGCATACAGCCGGGCAGTGACGTCATCGTCTGCGCGGAAATGGACGAACAGTGGGGATACGTCGGGGCTAAATCGCGCCAGCGCTGGCTGTTTTACGCGTATGACAGGCTCCGGAAGACGGTTGTTGCGCACGTATTCGGTGAACGCACTCTGGCCACACTGGAGCGTCTTCTAAGCCTGCTGTCGGCCTTTGAGGTCGTGGTATGGATGACGGATGGCTGGCCGCTGTATGAATCCCGCCTGAAGGGAAAGCTGCACGTAATCAGCAAGCGTTACACTCAGCGAATTGAGCGGCATAACCTGAATCTGAGACAACATCTGGCAAGGCTGGGACGGAAGTCACTGTCGTTCTCAAAATCGGTGGAGCTGCATGACAAGGTCATCGGGCATTATCTGAACATAAAACACTATCAGTAAGTTGGAGTCATTACCCCGAATTACACTTAAAACGACTCAACAGCTTAACGTTGGCTTGCCACGCATTACTTGACTGTAAAACTCTCACTCTTACCGAACTTGGCCGTAACCTGCCAACCAAAGCGAGAACAAAACATAACATCAAACGAATCGACCGATTGTTAGGTAATCGTCACCTCCACAAAGAGCGACTCGCTGTATACCGTTGGCATGCTAGCTTTATCTGTTCGGGCAATACGATGCCCATTGTACTTGTTGACTGGTCTGATATTCGTGAGCAAAAACGACTTATGGTATTGCGAGCTTCAGTCGCACTACACGGTCGTTCTGTTACTCTTTATGAGAAAGCGTTCCCGCTTTCAGAGCAATGTTCAAAGAAAGCTCATGACCAATTTCTAGCCGACCTTGCGAGCATTCTACCGAGTAACACCACACCGCTCATTGTCAGTGATGCTGGCTTTAAAGTGCCATGGTATAAATCCGTTGAGAAGCTGGGTTGGTACTGGTTAAGTCGAGTAAGAGGAAAAGTACAATATGCAGACCTAGGAGCGGAAAACTGGAAACCTATCAGCAACTTACATGATATGTCATCTAGTCACTCAAAGACTTTAGGCTATAAGAGGCTGACTAAAAGCAATCCAATCTCATGCCAAATTCTATTGTATAAATCTCGCTCTAAAGGCCGAAAAAATCAGCGCTCGACACGGACTCATTGTCACCACCCGTCACCTAAAATCTACTCAGCGTCGGCAAAGGAGCCATGGGTTCTAGCAACTAACTTACCTGTTGAAATTCGAACACCCAAACAACTTGTTAATATCTATTCGAAGCGAATGCAGATTGAAGAAACCTTCCGAGACTTGAAAAGTCCTGCCTACGGACTAGGCCTACGCCATAGCCGAACGAGCAGCTCAGAGCGTTTTGATATCATGCTGCTAATCGCCCTGATGCTTCAACTAACATGTTGGCTTGCGGGCGTTCATGCTCAGAAACAAGGTTGGGACAAGCACTTCCAGGCTAACACAGTCAGAAATCGAAACGTACTCTCAACAGTTCGCTTAGGCATGGAAGTTTTGCGGCATTCTGGCTACACAATAACAAGGGAAGACTTACTCGTGGCTGCAACCCTACTAGCTCAAAATTTATTCACACATGGTTACGCTTTGGGGAAATTATGAGGGGATCTCTCAGTGCATTGCCTCCAATTCCCATAATTTATTACGCCGATAATAACTTGGTGTAACCTTAAAAATGTACTTAAATCGACGTGTAAAAGATTGTTGGGAATCAAATTGATATTTTAATGCGATCTCAAGGATAGTTTTTTTCGTCAACCTCAACTCAACAGCCGCTTTCGTCAAACGACGAGCACGAATATAGCTAGCCAGTGTGACCCCTGTTACTTTTTTGAACAGCCGCTGAAAATACCACTTGGTATAACCCGCTTTATTCGCCACATCATCAAGCAGTAAAGACTGATCTAAATTATGTTCAATCCATAATAGAACATCTTTGATAACCGTTGTATGAAACTGCTTATCATCATATCTTAATTGGATGTTATTAGCTTTATTTTGATAGCGAGAATGCTGTTCAATATACATAAAATAACCTAAATGTTCTTAAGATTGTCACGACCACATCATCATGATACCATAAACATACTGACGGTATGTTATTTTAAATCTATCATGGAAAATAAAAATCATCAACAAGAAAATTTTAAGAGTACCTATCAATCACTGGTTAACTCAGCACGAATATTGTTTGTTGAAAAAGGCTATCAAGCTGTTTCAATAGATGAGATCTCGGGAAAAGCGTTGGTGACCAAAGGTGCCTTTTATCATCACTTTAAAAATAAAAAACAATTACTCAGTGCCTGTTATAAGCAGCAATTAATTATGATTGATGCCTACATCACAACAAAAACTGATTTAACAAATGGTTGGTCTGCCTTAGAAAGTATATTTGAACATTATCTTGATTATATTATTGATAATAATAAAAACCTTATCCCTATCCAAGAAGTGATGCCTATCATTGGTTGGAATGAACTTGAAAAAATTAGCCTTGAATACATTACTGGTAAGGTAAACGCCATTGTCAGCAAATTGATCCAAGAGAACCAACTTAAAGCTTATGATGATGATGTGCTTAAAAACTTACTCAATGGCTGGTTTATGCATATCGCAATACATGCGAAAAACCTAAAAGAGCTTGCCGATAAAAAAGGCCAATTTATTGCTATTTACCGCGGCTTTTTATTGAGCTTGAAAGATAAATAAAATAGATAGGTTTTATTTGAAGCTAAATCTTCTTTATCGTAAAAAATGCCCTCTTGGGTTATCAAGAGGGTCATTATATTTCGCGGAATAACATCATTTGGTGACGAAATAACTAAGCACTTGTCTCCTGTTTACTCCCCTGAGCTTGAGGGGTTAACATGAAGGTCATCGATAGCAGGATAATAATACAGTAAAACGCTAAACCAATAATCCAAATCCAGCCATCCCAAATTGGTAGTGAATGATTATAAATAACAGCAAACAGTAATGGGCCAATAACACCGGTTGCATTGGTAAGGCTCACCAATAATCCCTGTAAAGCACCTTGCTGATGACTCTTTGTTTGGATAGACATCACTCCCTGTAATGCAGGTAAAGCGATCCCACCACCAGCCAATAAAATTAAAACAGGGAAAACTAACCAACCTTCAGATATAAACGCTAAAAAGGCAAATGCACTACTATCTGCAATAAATCCGAGCAGTACTGCCGTTTTTTCGCCCCATTTAGTGGCTATTCTTCCTGCCACAAAGGCTTGGAATACTGAGTGTAAAAGACCAAGACCCGCTAATGAAAAGCCAACCATCATGCTATTCCATCCAAAACGATTTTCGGTAAATAGCACCCACACCGTTGCGGGAATTTGGCCTATCAATTGCGCTGAAAAATAAATAATCAACAAAATGGGCATCGTTTTAAATAAAGTGATGTATACCGAATTCGATTGCGTCTCAACCCCTACTTCGGTATCTGTATTATCACGTGTATTTTTGGTTTCACGGAACCAAAACATAACCACAAGGAAAGCGACAATATTTAGCAACGCAGCGATAAAAAAGGGACTATGCGGTGAAATCTCTCCTGCAAAACCACCAATAATAGGCCCCGCTATTAAACCAAGCCCAAAACTTGCCCCTAACCAACCGAACCACTTCACGCGTTGAGAAGCTGAGGTGGTATCGGCAATGACCGATGCCGCGACAGCCCCAGTAGCTCCTGTGATCCCTGAAAGCAAACGGCCTAAATACAGCATCCAAAGCGCACTTGAAAAAGCCAGCAATAAGTAATCCAGCGATGCGCCTATTAATGACAACAACAGCACTGGGCGCCGACCAAATCGGTCAGACATTTTTCCAAGCCAAGGAGCAAAGATAACCTGCATTAACGCATAAAGTGCAAGCAATACGCCAAAGTGGTTAGCGATATCTTCCGAAGCAATAAATTCACGTAATAACGTTGGCAAGACTGGCATGATAAGGCCAATCCCCATGGCATCGAGTAACGTAATTACCAATGCGATCTTTGTCGAACTATTCATTTCACTTTTCTCTATCACTGATAGGGAGTGGTAAAATAACTCTATCAATGATAGAGTGTCAACAAAAATTAGGAATTAATGATGTCTAGATTAGATAAAAGTAAAGTGATTAACAGCGCATTAGAGCTGCTTAATGAGGTCGGAATCGAAGGTTTAACAACCCGTAAACTCGCCCAGAAGCTAGGTGTAGAGCAGCCTACATTGTATTGGCATGTAAAAAATAAGCGGGCTTTGCTCGACGCCTTAGCCATTGAGATGTTAGATAGGCACCATACTCACTTTTGCCCTTTAGAAGGGGAAAGCTGGCAAGATTTTTTACGTAATAACGCTAAAAGTTTTAGATGTGCTTTACTAAGTCATCGCGATGGAGCAAAAGTACATTTAGGTACACGGCCTACAGAAAAACAGTATGAAACTCTCGAAAATCAATTAGCCTTTTTATGCCAACAAGGTTTTTCACTAGAGAATGCATTATATGCACTCAGCGCTGTGGGGCATTTTACTTTAGGTTGCGTATTGGAAGATCAAGAGCATCAAGTCGCTAAAGAAGAAAGGGAAACACCTACTACTGATAGTATGCCGCCATTATTACGACAAGCTATCGAATTATTTGATCACCAAGGTGCAGAGCCAGCCTTCTTATTCGGCCTTGAATTGATCATATGCGGATTAGAAAAACAACTTAAATGTGAAAGTGGGTCTTAAAAGCAGCATAACCTTTTTCCGTGATGGTAACTTCACGGTAACCAAGATGTCGAGTTAACCACCCTTTAGATTCATAAAGCGAAAATAATGCGGCTCCAACGTACCCACCTAAATGGAAACGGCGTTCACTCCAATCTAAACACGCACAACAGATTTTACGTGAATGTTTGGAAGGAACGTCAATTCCCATTTCATGAAAATATTGAATACCACTTAATGTGATCATTGAACCATTTTCAGTGATCCATTGCTGTTGACAAAGGGAATCATAGATCTTAACGGCAACTTCGCCAGCTAAATGATCATAGCAAGTACGTGCTTTTCGTAAATGCACTGGCGTGGAAACTTTGGCATGTACGCCATGGTTTAAGGAGATCCCCATCATACTTTCCATCAATTCAGCAATATCTTTTCCTGCTAGCCGAAAATAACGATGCTTGCCTTGAGCTACTACTGTGATTAGCTGGCAATCTAATAATTTAGATAAATGACTGCTCGCCGTTGAAGCTGATATATTCGCCACAGAACTTAGCTCAGTGGCCGTCCAAGCTCGCCCATCCATCAAAGCACTGAGTATTTTAACTCGTGAAATGTCAGACATAGCCGCCCCTATCGCGGCTATTGAGGACTCAAAGGTAACCTCTTTTCGTATTAAATTAGCCATCGCAAGTTCACTTTATTGCCCAAGGGAGCGTAACAGATGCAGCCATACTATCATTGTCCGTTATTAATATCAGTTGGTTAGCATGGTCACTGTATTGCACTAAAATATTAATGTTATTCTCCGCCAATACTCGTGCTATTTCGCCAAGTTCCCCCGGTTTTTCCTGTTTTAACTTACGAATTAATGGTGTCCGGATCGCAAGTACTAACAGTCCAGCTTGCTCTAGCGCTATTTTAGCTTCCTTTCCTTGTTCAACAAGAAAATGAGCATGGCATTCATCACCAACCGTAAATATCCCTCCCCCTTCCAATCCAATACCTTTATTACCTAATGTTTTTCCTAGTAATGCTAATTGTCCTATTTGATTATCTAAAACAACGTGAACATCAAACATTATCCTTGTCCTTTTTAAATGAATATTCGCGAGTAATATGAGCAATACTAATTTTGTAAAAATCAAATATTGACTCTCGCCCTTCTTGTTGAGCTTTCGCATGTAAAACATGATTTTTCCATTGCAGAACTGCGTATTCGTTTTCCCACCAAGATAGCGATAACATTTTTCCTTCTGTAGCTAGACTTTGAAAACGTTCAATTGAAATAAAACCAGCTACATGACTTAATAGTGGTCGGTAATGACTCCAACTTATTGATAGTGTTTTATGTTCAGATAATGCCCGATGACTTTGTCATGCTGCTCCACCGATTTTGAGAACGACAGCGACTTCCGTCCCAGCCGTGCCAGGTGCTGCCTCAGATTCAGGTTATGCCGCTCAATTCGCTGCGTATATCGCTTGCTGATTACGTGCAGCTTTCCCTTCAGGCGGGATTCATACAGCGGCCAGCCATCCGTCATCCATATCACCACGTCAAAGGGTGACAGCAGGCTCATAAGACGCCCCAGCGTCGCCATAGTGCGTTCACCGAATACGTGCGCAACAACCGTCTTCCGGAGCCTGTCATACGCGTAAAACAGCCAGCGCTGGCGCGATTTAGCCCCGACGTATCCCCACTGTTCGTCCATTTCCGCGCAGACGATGACGTCACTGCCCGGCTGTATGCGCGAGGTTACCGACTGCGGCCTGAGTTTTTTAAATGGCGGAAAATCGTGTTGAGGCCAACGCCCATAATGCGGGCGGTTGCCCGGCATCCAACGCCATTCATGGCCATATCAATGATTTTCTGGTGCGTACCGGGTTGAGAAGCGGTGTAAGTGAACTGCAGTTGCCATGTTTTACGGCAGTGAGAGCAGAGATAGCGCTGATGTCCGGCGGTGCTTTTGCCGTTACGCACCACCCCGTCAGTAGCTGAACAGGAGGGACAGCTGATAGAAACAGAAGCCACTGGAGCACCTCAAAAACACCATCATACACTAAATCAGTAAGTTGGCAGCATCACCGATGAAGCGTACCGCAGCAACACTAGAAACGAGCACCATTGTTAAAGATGCCGGTAAAGAAAATCGATACCATGAGAGTTAATTAAATGAAGTCAGTAACTATAGAAGCAAAAACATTTGCTGAAATGTTAGGAATAACAGAAGGTGAGTTAATCTTTGCCATTAAGAAAACTGGCACATTCAAAAACAAGACCATCCCACAACCTCATGAGCCACATAAATCAAATAATAGATTTTTATATTCAGACGTAATGAGGTTTATAGAATCACTAAAAGACAAAGAGAACCGGTAATGACTCCAACTTACTGATAGTGTTTTATGTTCAGATAATGCCCGATGACCTTGTCATGCAGCTCCACCGATTTTGAGAACGACAGTGACTTCCGTCCCAGCCTTGCCAGATGTTGTCTCAGATTCAGGTTATGTCGCTCAATGCGCTGAGTGTAACGCTTGCTGATAACGTGCAGCTTTCCCTTCAGGCGGGGTTCATACAGCGGCCAGCCATCCGTCATCCATACCACGACCTCAAAGGCCGACAGCAGGCCCAGAAGACGCTCCAGCGTGGCCAACGTGCGTTACCTAACAATAAACCTGTTTAAATATCCAGATAAAAACATTCAATCTGGGTCAAATGAGTGATACAGTTTCACCCATAAGACCCAATGGAGGCAATATGTCTGAATTTGAATTACTGGCGCAGGATCTGCTTGAGAAAGCAGAAGCGGAAGAACAACTGCGACAGGAAAATGATAAAAAGCTGCTCGGGCAGGTGCTGGAAATCTATGACCAGAAGTACGTGGCTGAACTGCTTAGAAAAGTTGGTAAAAATGAGTGGAGTCGCGAGACTCTTAATCGCTGGATTAATGGTAAGTGCTCACCTAAGACGCTGACGTTAGCCGAAGAGGAACTTCTACGAAAAATGCTTCCGGAAGCGCCTGCACATCACCCTGACTATGCCTTCCGGTTTATTGACCTGTTTGCTGGGATTGGAGGTATACGGAAGGGCTTCGAAACCATCGGTGGCCAGTGCGTTTTTACCAGTGAATGGAATAAAGAGGCTGTGCGCACATATAAAGCTAACTGGTTTAACGATGCTCAGGAACACACTTTCAATCTCGATATTCGTGAAGTCACGCTCAGTGATAAACCTGAAGTACCTGAAAACGATGCCTATGCTTACATTAATGAGCATGTGCCGGATCATGATGTACTTCTAGCAGGTTTCCCCTGTCAACCGTTTAGCCTTGCGGGCGTAAGCAAGAAAAACTCGCTCGGGCGCGCGCATGGTTTCGAATGTGAGGCTCAGGGAACGCTTTTCTTCGATGTGGCGCGTATTATCCGCGCAAAAAAACCTGCCATCTTTGTTCTTGAAAACGTTAAAAACCTGAAGAGCCATGACAAGGGTAAAACCTTTAAAGTCATCATGGATACCCTCGACGAACTGGGCTATGAAGTTGCGGATGCAGCTGAGATGGGCAAAAACGATCCTAAAGTTATCGACGGAAAGCACTTTTTACCTCAGCACCGAGAACGTATCGTTTTGGTCGGTTTCCGCCGTGATCTGAACATTCACCAGGGCTTTACCCTGCGCGATATTAGTCGTTTTTATCCGGAACAGCGTCCGTCATTTGGCGAACTGCTGGAACCCGTGGTTGACAGCAAATATATACTGACGCCGAAACTCTGGGAGTATCTCTATAACTACGCCAAAAAGCACGCAGCTAAGGGTAACGGATTCGGTTTTGGCCTCGTTAATCCTGAAAATAAAGAAAGCATTGCCCGTACGCTTTCTGCTCGCTATCACAAAGACGGGTCTGAAATTCTGATAGACCGTGGCTGGGATATGGCCACAGGTGAAACAGACTTCGCGAACGAAGAAAATCAGGCGCATCGGCCCCGCAGGCTGACTCCGCGAGAGTGCGCGCGCCTTATGGGTTTTGAAAAAGTAGATGGCAGGCCTTTTCGCATTCCTGTGTCAGACACTCAGTCGTACAGGCAGTTCGGTAACTCCGTAGTGGTGCCCGTGTTTGAAGCCGTAGCCAAACTGCTTGAACCTTATATCCTGAAAGCGGTTAATGCCGATTCGTGCAAGGTTGAACGAATCTGATCGCTCCTCCCGGTATTTATGCCGGGAGATAATCTATGGAATATCTGCGTAAAGCCCTGTCAGCTCAGCAATAAACGCACCTAGCGTCATTAGCTCAGCTCTCACCGCCTCCGGGTATTTTTTGTGCAGAGATGATGGCACGACCAATCTGACACCCGACTCCCGCATCTCCCGATATTGAGCCAGAGAAACTCCCTCCTGGAGTGTAAACAGATGCACCTGATGAATTTTATCGGCCTCATTCAGTATCTGACGCCAGCGATCCTTACAGGTAGTCTTGACTGCCAGCATGCGCAGATTTTCTACGGGAAACTCAGTATCGTGGTAAGCCCCTGCGGAAGGGAAAAGGAAATCGGGTTTTTTATTACCTTCTGTGATGGCCTGCGTCGCAAAGTGTCGCAGGCCGTGCTCAATGAATAGATGCTCCAGGTGCAGTTCCAGCGACTTCCCGGCTCTGGATTTACGGCGATTGCTGACAGAATTGGCCAGCGCAATAAATTCATCCACAGAGCCAAATCCTTTCCGGATGATATCCAGAACATGCAGTTCCTCAACCAATAGAAATATGTCGTACTCCACGCGCCGGCGGTCAAGAAGTTGCTCATCCGGATCAAGGGAATTTTTCACATAATGGCTGGCTGCATACTGAATAATTTCACTTCCCGACGGAAAGCGCAGGTGCCAGTCTTCAGGTAGAATATATTTATGATTTACTGGCGCTTGCTGTAGAGATAGTCCGCCTAGAATCTGTCCTGCGGGGCCGGATATAAGCGCTCCGGGTATAACTTCACCAATAGCGGTCTCAATGACGTCCTCTTCATCAGTGCTGGCGCATACCCAAATATTTACTTCCTTACAGTCCCCCCCTTGCTCATCAAGCTTGAAAGCCAGGAGCGTCAGAGCCCCTGTATTTTCAGGATCCTGAAGTGGGCTGCCTCTACCCCAGCGGGTAATCCTTTTTTCATTCCGGGTTTTACCAAAATGACGGCTGTTATAATAAATTGCCCTGGCTTCGCTGTCAGGGCAATCATGCGATGACACATGTGCGGTGAGAAAAACCGAAGGGTTCAGTTCACGGGTATGGTTGATAGACGGAAAGAGTTTTTCAACGATACCTGAAGGGATATAAAGCCCTACCTGGTGACCACCTGTTGCGCCGGTATCGTTGGCGGAAAGGCGTTTGATGTAGACGAAGTAATTCTCACATGCGATCTCAAGTAGCCAGTTGTGGAAAACCGACATAAGCATCCCCTGTTACCCTGAAACTCTACTCACCATTTTTTCATGATTATATACAAACAGTGTCATTTTCAGAAGACGACTGCACCAGTTGATTGGGCGTAATGGCTGTTGTGCAGCCAGCTCCTGACAGTTCAATATCAGAAGTGATCTGCACCAATCTCGACTATGCTCAATACTCGTGTGCACCAAAGCGAGGTGAGCATGGCGACGGAGGCTCTGTTGCAAAGATTGGCGGCAGTCAGAGGTAGGCTGTCGCTCTGCGCCGATCAGGCGGCTGCTGCGAAATGGTGGTTGAGCATGCCCATGGCCTCCGTCAGCGCCGAGGGCCCAATGCCAAAAGCTCTCTCCACAAGGCGCACCTCGCCCCTGATGCCGGGCTGCAGGCACCAGGGGCGAGCCTGTCCTTTGCGCAGGGCTCGCATGACTTCGAATCCCTTGATCGTGGCATAGGCCGTGGGGATCGATTTGAAACCGCGCACCGGCTTGATCAGTATCTTGAGCTTTCCGTGATCGGCCTCGATCACGTTATTGAGATACTTCACCTGCCGGTGGGCCGTCTCCCGGTCCAGCTTTCCTTCGCGCTTCAATTCGGTGATCGCTGCACCATAGCTCGGCGCTTTGTCGGTATTGAGCGTGGCAGGCTTTTCCCAGTGCTTCAGGCCTCGCAGGGCCTTGCCCAGGAACCGCTTCGCTGCCTTGGCGCTGCGGGTCGGCGACAGGTAGAAATCGATCGTGTCGCCCCGCTTGTCGACTGCCCGGTACAGGTAGGTCCACTTGCCCCGCACCTTGACGTAGGTTTCATCCAGGCGCCAGCTCGGATCAAAGCCACGCCGCCAGAACCAGCGCAGCCGCTTCTCCATCTCCGGGGCGTAGCACTGGACCCAGCGATAGATCGTCGTATGGTCGACCGAAATGCCGCGTTCCGCCAGCATTTCCTCAAGGTCGCGATAGCTGATCGGATAGCGACAATACCAGCGCACCGCCCACAGGATCACATCACCCTGGAAATGGCGCCACTTGAAATCCGTCATCGTTCCGTCCGTCCAATCTCCGCCAAGCATGCTCAAGCTTCACGATTTTTGCAACAGAGCCCACACGAGTATTGAGCATAGTCGAGATTGGTGCAGATCACTTCTGATATTGAACTGTCAGGAGCTGGCTGCACAACAGCCATTACGCCCAATCAACTGGTGCAGTCGTCTTCTGAAAATGACAATCGTGCCACCGGCTCCAGGTCTTATCGAACAGCTCAGACACATGGTCCAAATGCTGGTCGATCCGTTCGGCCAGTTTTTCGATGGCCTCTTGCTTGAGCTTGTCACTTTCCCTGAACTCGATGTTCAAGGCCCTGGCCACCTGGTTGAGGTTCCGGCCGATAGCTCCAAGCTGCCGGCACGATTCCCGTACGGTGTTCACTTCTTCATCAGTGAGGACCGGCATCCGGTTCAACGACCGCAGTCATTTCTGTACCTAAACAGTCCTGCGAATATGTGAGTTTTGACCTAATGAGCCACAAAAACTCATTTTCGCCCACGATAATTTTTCTACTTCCTTTCTTTGGAATGCTCATTTCAATATTCACATAACGTCGCTATCAATCGCGGAAAAGGCGTAGTGCGCGAAGCGAACGAAGCTTTTTGCCGTCGATTGCATAGCTTTGTTAACCCTTTTTCCAAATTTGATAGCAATAGTTAATGTTTGAAGTAAAGTGTTGCTCAAAAACAACTTCGAAGGTATTTGGAATACTCGGGAAGAAAACATCCCCCTCTGGCTCGATGTCGATCGTCGATAAGTGGAGCGTAGAGGCCATGGGTAATGTTTCTCGGTAAATTTCTCCGCCACCAGACACTATAACGTGACCGGTGAATTCAGCTAGCCTGTCCATGGCCTCTTCGATTGACTGAAATACAACTACATTGTCATCATTTGATGTCCAACCTGAGCGGGTAACGACCGCGTATTTCCTATTGGGGAGTGCGCCCATAGATTCAAACGTCTTGCGACCCACCAGAAGCCACTGATTGTAGGTCAATGCTTTAAAAAGTAGCTGCTCCCCTTTCGCGGACCAGGGTATGTCTGGACCGCAACCAATCACGCCGTTTTTCGCTTTCGCAGCCATCAATGATACTTTCAAGGTTCTCATCCTGGGTTAACTTTGTTTTAGGGCGACTGCCCTGCTGCGTAACATCGTTGCTGCTCCATAACATCAAACATCGACCCACGGCGTAACGCGCTTGCTGCTTGGATGCCCGAGGCATAGACTGTACAAAAAAACAGTCATAACAAGCCATGAAAACCGCCACTGCGCCGTTACCACCGCTGCGTTCGGTCAAGGTTCTGGACCAGTTGCGTGAGCGCATACGCTACTTGCATTACAGTTTACGAACCGAACAGGCTTATGTCCACTGGGTTCGTGCCTTCATCCGTTTCCACGGTGTGCGTCACCCGGCAACCTTGGGCAGCAGCGAAGTCGAGGCATTTCTGTCCTGGCTGGCGAACGAGCGCAAGGTTTCGGTCTCCACGCATCGTCAGGCATTGGCGGCCTTGCTGTTCTTCTACGGCAAGGTGCTGTGCACGGATCTGCCCTGGCTTCAGGAGATCGGAAGACCTCGGCCGTCGCGGCGCTTGCCGGTGGTGCTGACCCCGGATGAAGTGGTTCGCATCCTCGGTTTTCTGGAAGGCGAGCATCGTTTGTTCGCCCAGCTTCTGTATGGAACGGGCATGCGGATCAGTGAGGGTTTGCAACTGCGGGTCAAGGATCTGGATTTCGATCACGGCACGATCATCGTGCGGGAGGGCAAGGGCTCCAAGGATCGGGCCTTGATGTTACCCGAGAGCTTGGCACCCAGCCTGCGCGAGCAGCTGTCGCGTGCACGGGCATGGTGGCTGAAGGACCAGGCCGAGGGCCGCAGCGGCGTTGCGCTTCCCGACGCCCTTGAGCGGAAGTATCCGCGCGGGCTCTGTTGCAAAAATCGTGAAGCTTGAGCATGCTTGGCGGAGATTGGACGGACGGAACGATGACGGATTTCAAGTGGCGCCATTTCCAGGGTGATGTGATCCTGTGGGCGGTGCGCTGGTATTGTCGCTATCCGATCAGCTATCGCGACCTTGAGGAAATGCTGGCGGAACGCGGCATTTCGGTCGACCATACGACGATCTATCGCTGGGTCCAGTGCTACGCCCCGGAGATGGAGAAGCGGCTGCGCTGGTTCTGGCGGCGTGGCTTTGATCCGAGCTGGCGCCTGGATGAAACCTACGTCAAGGTGCGGGGCAAGTGGACCTACCTGTACCGGGCAGTCGACAAGCGGGGCGACACGATCGATTTCTACCTGTCGCCGACCCGCAGCGCCAAGGCAGCGAAGCGGTTCCTGGGCAAGGCCCTGCGAGGCCTGAAGCACTGGGAAAAGCCTGCCACGCTCAATACCGACAAAGCGCCGAGCTATGGTGCAGCGATCACCGAATTGAAGCGCGAAGGAAAGCTGGACCGGGAGACGGCCCACCGGCAGGTGAAGTATCTCAATAACGTGATCGAGGCCGATCACGGAAAGCTCAAGATACTGATCAAGCCGGTGCGCGGTTTCAAATCGATCCCCACGGCCTATGCCACGATCAAGGGATTCGAAGTCATGCGAGCCCTGCGCAAAGGACAGGCTCGCCCCTGGTGCCTGCAGCCCGGCATCAGGGGCGAGGTGCGCCTTGTGGAGAGAGCTTTTGGCATTGGGCCCTCGGCGCTGACGGAGGCCATGGGCATGCTCAACCACCATTTCGCAGCAGCCGCCTGATCGGCGCAGAGCGACAGCCTACCTCTGACTGCCGCCAATCTTTGCAACAGAGCCCGCCGTGCTAGTCTGCTCGGTGATGGTGGAGTGAAGCCAACCCGCAATCGGGTTATGAATCTGCATCGCGATTCGCAATCAGCTGTCTCTTGAGCATGTCGAACTCCTGCGATGTTATCTCGCCGTGCTCGTGCTGCTACACCAACTTGTCCAACTCATCCGCCACACCGCTCCCCACCACCTGCGATGGCCAGGTTGTTTGCTGGGCGCATTGGCGGAGTATCGTCTCGACCCGGGACACCCACACCGGCACAACCTTACGGGAGTGATTCACTGTCAAAGAATCGGCCCGGTGCTCTGACGCAAGTATCGGGATGGTCACCATTTGTAAGCCGTAGACCTGAGTGGTGATCAAGACTTCGATACCACCGACCGTACCGGTACTAATCGACGACGGTCGTGTTCGTCGCCTGCCGCAGGGACTCTGCACACCTCCGTTTACGCATGTGCCTGGAGGAGTTGGAAATCGTCGTGTTCGGGAAACATTAAACACAGGATGGCAGCGATCTGAGCCAGCACATGATCAGCTAGCTCACCATCCGGATCGACGGCCCACTGCATCGTCGCGCCAGCGATGACCGAGTGCAGGAGCAACTCAGCTGCCGCAGGAGCACCTGGGGGCAGTCGCTTGCGGATCCCCTCCACCACCGCGCGGTTCCGCTGGATCGCAAGCGTGCGTAGCTCCGGCACCTGGAGCTCGTACCAGGAGATGAGATAGTTCACCGAGAAGTCGTTGCGAGTGTTCATGCTCCGAACGAGCACCTGCAAAAATTCCCAGAGCCCTTGCGGCCCTGCGCCTATCGGTATCGCATTCAGGTAATGCCGCACCTGCTCGACGCCGCGCTCCATCATCCTCACCAGCAGCGTATCGCGGTTGGTGAAGCGCTGGATTAACGCTGCGCGGGAGAGCCCCACCTCCTTTGCTACTCCGCTGAGCGTGAACTCTATGGGACCGCAACGCTTCAGCACTACGGTGGCGGCCTCGAGTACCTCGTCATCGGACTTGAGCTTGGGGCGGGGCATCAGTGTTCACCTTCTGTATGGGTTGGGGCGGAGGCTGTGGCTGCCGCCGCCATTGTAGCAAATTGAAGACGGAGCGAGAGTAGAGCCACGAGCCCCGCAAACACGGCCGATACAACGAGGCCAGGGAGCGGACCAGCAAGGTCGACAAACGCGCCGGCCGCAAGCATAACCATGGGCGAGGCTGACAGCATCACCGCCGAGACCGTGCCGAGTACCCGGCCGAGAAGTTCTGGCGGCGTGCGGTTGTAGATGGCAGCGTTGAGAATGGGAGAGACTGAGCCGGTCAGCAGTCCCACGAGCGCGCCCAACAACATCAGCACCGGCACGCCTGGCAACTGTGAAAGCAGAAGCGAGCCCACCGCAGAGCCACAAAATGCCACCGCCAGCCAGTTCTGCGCTGATATCCGGGCGCCGACCGACGCATGAATGGCAATGCCAAGGAGACCACCAGCCCCCATCATTGAGGAGAACAGCCCGAGCTCTGCTACTTGGCGTCCTGCATCTACAAACAGCGCAGGCATGATGACGCTGCCGTTGGCGCCAACGATGCCCACGAAGATCATCACTATACCAAAGAGAGGGCGCAGCAGGGGTTCGCTCCAGAGAAAAGCGACGCCGGCGCGCATGGAGAGAGTCGCCGTCGTGGTCATCGTCCGAGCGGCACGCGCGGGAAGCACCCACGCGCCGAGCAGACCTGCAAGGACGGAGCAGAACGCCGTCAGCCCGAGCGTTGGCGCAGCGCCAAGCAGGCCGATTGCGGCCCCCCCAAGGGCCGGGCCACCTAGAATCGCGACGTTCCCGATCACCGCTTTCAGTGACGAGACGCGCTCAACGGAGAGCCCGGCGACGTGGCCGAGTTTGGGCAGCTCACTGTCCTGCGCGGCCATACCGGGTGCGTCGAACGCGGCACCGAGCACCACGCAAGCGATCAGCCCAGTGTTCGAGAGGGCGCCAACGGCATCGAGCAGTGGGATGCTCGCCATGGCCACGCCGCCCACCACACCCGAGATCAATGCGACGGGCGCGCGCCCGAACCGATCGACGAGGCCACCACCAACCCACGCGCCGATGATGGTCGCGATGACGCTGCTAGCGGCCGTGGCGCCCGCCCAGGCCGCGCTCTTTGTATGAGACAGGACGAACCATGGAAGCGCGAGGGCCGCCACCGCGTTGCCGATCCGGAAGAGAAAGGTCGCCGCGAACAGCGTCGCGAGCGGGCTATATCGACGTTCGCTCATTCCGCTGCGGCGAGCTGCGCCTTCGCCGCAGCGAGGTACTCTTCGTTACCCGAGTCGAGGGCGAAGAGTGCGTAGGTGACCGCCCCGAACGCAAGGCGCTCCGCGATGTGGTGGGCGAGCCGCGGCCACACCCGGCCACCGGCCGCTTCATACGTGAGGAGGAGCTTCGCGAGCCCCTCTTCACCAAAGACCATAAGGTGCGCGGCCATGTCGATGGCAGGGTCATCAACGCGGGCCTCGCTCCAGTCGATCATCCCGCTGACGCGCTCCGTGTTGTCGATGAGCACATGGCCCACGTAGAGATCGCCATGCACCACCACGGAGAAATCTGGCCACGACGAATCGTCGTCGAGCCAGCGCTGCCACCGGTGGAGGCGCTTGTCGTTCACCACGAACTCGCGTCGGACGCGGTCAACGTCGTCGGCCACCTTCTGACGGGCCTGCGTCGGTGTACGGATGAGCATCCCCGCATCCACGGCGGCGGAAATGGGGACGGCATGCAGGGCGGCGAGCGCGGTCGCGAAGCTCTCCGCGAAGACCTCCGAGTCCTGCGGCACGACCCAGTCGGGCGTGGACGAACCAGGCTGGATGACCATCGCAGTCGAGTCTTCGAGCATGGGATAGGCAACGAGCTCGGCGTTGGCCACGCGCCAGTCCGGCACCGCGAACGGCAGGCGATTCTTGAGCATTGCCAGCACCCGCGCCTCTGGTTCGACCTTCGCGCTTACCTCGGCTCGGCGCGGGATGCGCAGCACCCACCGACGTCCATCGTCGACGGTGGCGATCACGATCCTATAGTCGAGCCCAAGCTCATTGACAGTCAGCGGGCCATGGAGCTTGAGCCCATGTCGGGCTGCAAGTGCGTACAGTTGGGAGGTATCGGCGGTCGTGACTACGGTCATGATTCACTCCTGAGGGCTTGACGGGTTTAGCCACCTAAATGTAACAGTCACGTCGGTTATATTCAATCCGGCACTGTTGCAAAGTTAGCGATGAGGCAGCCTTTTGTCTTATTCAAAGGCCTTACATTTCAAAAACTCTGCTTACCAGGCGCATTTCGCCCAGGGGATCACCATAATAAAATGCTGAGGCCTGGCCTTTGCGTAGTGCACGCATCACCTCAATACCTTTGATGGTGGCGTAAGCCGTCTTCATGGATTTAAATCCCAGCGTGGCGCCGATTATCCGTTTCAGTTTGCCATGATCGCATTCAATCACGTTGTTCCGGTACTTAATCTGTCGGTGTTCAACGTCAGACGGGCACCGGCCTTCGCGTTTGAGCAGAGCAAGCGCGCGACCATAGGCGGGCGCTTTATCCGTGTTGATGAATCGCGGGATCTGCCACTTCTTCACGTTGTTGAGGATTTTACCCAGAAACCGGTATGCAGCTTTGCTGTTACGACGGGAGGAGATATAAAAATCGACAGTGCGGCCCCGGCTGTCGACGGCCCGGTACAGATACGCCCAGCGGCCATTGACCTTCACGTAGGTTTCATCCATGTGCCACGGGCAAAGATCGGAAGGGTTACGCCAGTACCAGCGCAGCCGTTTTTCCATTTCAGGCGCATAACGCTGAACCCAGCGGTAAATCGTGGAGTGATCGACATTCACTCCGCGTTCAGCCAGCATCTCCTGCAGCTCACGGTAACTGATGCCGTATTTGCAGTACCAGCGTACGGCCCACAGAATGATGTCACGCTGAAAATGCCGGCCTTTGAATGGGTTCATGTGCAGCTCCATCAGCAAAAGGGGATGATAAGTTTATCACCACCGACTATTTGCAACAGTGCCCTTACTGATACATCAATAAGCAGCTTATTGTTAGCCACTTTAATGTCAGGAAGCTTAAGCTCTGTTAGTGTTTTGGCTATTCTCTCTCCTCTTGGAAGACTGGTTGAAAGAGCCAGGAATATTTCCAATAACCCATTAAGTCAATCCCTCTACACTGGGCGCACCGATGAGTTTGGCCAAATAGAGTTTGCTTTACGAATGATGCAAGCTGAAACAGGCGCCATAGTAGGTCGCATAGGTGATGCATCAAATCGGCTTAGCGAACACACCCGAGGCCTACTAAAGGATATTGAGTCAAGCAATGTACTTACAGTTGAGCAGCAGGCAGAGACAGATCAAATAGCAACGGCAGTAAACCAAATGGTGGCAAGCATTCAAGAGGTTGCGAGCAATGCACAGCATGCTGCAGATGCGGCCGGAAGAGCAGACACTGAGACGGCATCTGGCCAGCGTCTGGTAGCCCACACAAGCCAGTCAATCACTGCCCTTGAAGGTGAAATTAGGCAAGCCACTCAGGTTATTCATGAGCTTGAAGGTCAAAGTAACGAGATATCAAAAGTTCTTGACGTTATACGAGGGATCGCCGAGCAAACGAATTTGTTGGCACTCAACGCAGCAATTGAGGCCGCGCGTGCTGGTGAGCAGGGGCGTGGTTTTGCTGTTGTCGCCGATGAGGTTCGCAGTCTTGCTGCTCGCACACAGCAATCGACAACGGATATTCAAAGCATGATCAGCGCTCTACAAGAGCGAGCGCAATCCGCTGTTACAGTCATGGAGCAAAGTAGTCGGCAAGCGCACACGAGTGTAGCTCACGCAGAGGAAGCAGCTACAGCTCTTGATGGAATTGGCCAACGCGTTAACGAAATTACCGACATGAACGCGCAAATAGCGACTGCGGTCGAGCAGCAGGGAGCAGTAAGTGAAGACATAAACCGCAGTATTATCAATATACGCGATGCTGCTGATACCAATGTACAGACCGGGCAGAATAATTTGCAAAGTGCGAAATCTGTCGCTCAGTTAACTAGCGCTCTGAGCGAACTGGCAAAACAGTTTTGGGAAAAACGAGGATAACGCTTTTCAGTATCTCGACAGGGATAACTTACTTTACCATCGGTTATCCCTTTTAGCCGCACAAATTTTAGCCATGGCTTTTCAGGAAGTCAGGGCTATCAGAATGGCCTTAGAAAGCCTAGTCAAAGAGCTGTCACGAGAACACCGTTAGCTTAGCGTACGATTTTTTCCGAATTCTGCGGTTCCCCCTATTGACTGATGAACATCGCCGTAACTGATACAGCCATTCCTGTTTTGTTTTTGCCATTTTTATTCCCGCTGAGAACAAATGAATGATAGGATTGCCATCGCTTTATTTACGGTGCCTCCATATCCAGGGGGGAACCGGATCAGCATCTGACCAGAGCCCACGTTTTTGTTGTCTGGCTTCGTTCTGAAGGACAGGCAGCACGGGATCTGAGTTGTACTGCTCATATACCCAGGCAGCCCCGGCCCGGACCATAAACTGATTAATATTCATTCCGTCTGGTGCATAAACCTGCCCGAGAATACGACCATAACGATCTCGCTGAAAATATGTGACGGTAACCGTTTTTCCTGCGACCAGTGATTTCATCATGTCTGTTGACCACCGGCCATAATCCTGTTTCTTTTCCGGTGCATCAATATTTACCAACCTGATCCGCACCGCCTTCTGTGAGTCCATGACCTCGATGGTATCACCGTCCAGTACACGAACAACCCGTCCATGAATATCTGCAGACAATACCGGCCATGAAAAGATAAATAATACCAGTGGAATATATTTCATCATGTTATTCTCCATATCAGATAAATGGCACCTGTATTTCAGGCATCCTGAATATTGCAGCACACAATGAATAACGCCTTATTTTGTGAAATAAATCACAAAATATAAAATCACGACTTAATACGGAAAAAACTCTGTGCTACTCAGAACTGTCCGGTCATACTGCCCGACCGGATATTAAAAAAAGCAAATCTCATAAACTCCTTTCAGCCTTCTGACTTCTGGTGTAATGAAGGCTGCTTTTTTCGTTACACCCTTCCCCGGCAGCGCCGGTGGCAGTGTTCAGCCCTTTTCCGGGCAAACTGCTGCCGGCACTGTTGCAAATAGTCGGTGGTGATAAACTTATCATCCCCTTTTGCTGATGGAGCTGCACATGAACCCATTCAAAGGCCGGCATTTTCAGCGTGACATCATTCTGTGGGCCGTACGCTGGTACTGCAAATACGGCATCAGTTACCGTGAGCTGCAGGAGATGCTGGCTGAACGCGGAGTGAATGTCGATCACTCCACGATTTACCGCTGGGTTCAGCGTTATGCGCCTGAAATGGAAAAACGGCTGCGCTGGTACTGGCGTAACCCTTCCGATCTTTGCCCGTGGCACATGGATGAAACCTACGTGAAGGTCAATGGCCGCTGGGCGTATCTGTACCGGGCCGTCGACAGCCGGGGCCGCACTGTCGATTTTTATCTCTCCTCCCGTCGTAACAGCAAAGCTGCATACCGGTTTCTGGGTAAAATCCTCAACAACGTGAAGAAGTGGCAGATCCCGCGATTCATCAACACGGATAAAGCGCCCGCCTATGGTCGCGCGCTTGCTCTGCTCAAACGCGAAGGCCGGTGCCCGTCTGACGTTGAACACCGACAGATTAAGTACCGGAACAACGTGATTGAATGCGATCATGGCAAACTGAAACGGATAATCGGCGCCACGCTGGGATTTAAATCCATGAAGACGGCTTACGCCACCATCAAAGGTATTGAGGTGATGCGTGCACTACGCAAAGGCCAGGCCTCAGCATTTTATTATGGTGATCCCCTGGGCGAAATGCGCCTGGTAAGCAGAGTTTTTGAAATGTAAGGCCTTTGAATAAGACAAAAGGCTGCCTCATCGCTAACTTTGCAACAGTGCCAGCTGCGGGCCGCTCCCGCCGCGAAGGACGTGCTCGACGCCATCGAGGTGCTGCGCGGCATGAACAGCGACAACGCCCGCAAGGTGCCCGCCGACGCGCCGACCGAGTTCATCAAGCCGCGCTGGCAGAAGCTGGTCATGACCGACACCGGCATCGACCGGCGCTACTACGAACTGTGCGCGCTGTCGGAGATGAAGAACGCGTTGCGTTCCGGCGACATCTGGGTGCAGGGGTCGCGCCAGTTCAAGGACTTCGAGGACTACCTGGTGCCGCCCGCGAAATTCGCCAGCCTCAAGCAGGCCAGCGAATTGCCGCTGGCCGTGGCCACCGACTGCAACCGGTACCTGAACGACCGGCTGACGCTGCTGGAAACACAGCTTGCCACCGTCAACCGTATGGCGACGGCCAACGAGCTGCCGGACGCCATCATCACCGAGTCAGGCTTGAAGATCACGCCGCTCGACGCGGCGGTACCCGACACCGCCCAAGCGCTGATCGACCAGACGGCAATGATCCTGCCGCACGTCAAGATCACCGAACTGCTGCTGGAGGTGGACGAATGGACGGGCTTCACTCGGCATTTCGCGCATCTGAAATCGGGCGACCCGGCCAAAGACAAGAACCTGTTGCTGACCACGATCCTCGCCGACGCGATCAACCTGGGCCTGACCAAGATGGCGGAGTCTTGCCCCGGCACGACCTACGCCAAGCTGGCTTGGCTGCAAGCCTGGCACATCCGCGACGAAACCTACGGGGCGGCGCTGGCCGATCTGGTCAACGCACAGTTCCGCCATCCCTTCGCCGAGCACTGGGGCGACGGCACCACCTCATCGTCGGACGGCCAGAACTTCCGCACCGGCAGCAAGGCCGAGAGCACCGGCCACATCAACCCGAAATACGGGAGCAGCCCAGGGCGGACGTTCTACACCCACATTTCTGACCAGTACGCGCCATTTCACACCAAGGTCGTGAACGTCGGCGTGCGCGATTCGACCTACGTGCTCGACGGCCTGCTGTACCACGAGTCCGACTTGCGGATCGAGGAGCATTACACCGACACGGCGGGCTTCACCGATCACGTCTTCGCCCTGATGCACCTCCTGGGCTTCCGCTTCGCGCCGCGCATCCGCGACCTGGGCGACACCAAGCTCTACATCCCGAAGGGCGACGCCGCCTATGACGCGCTGAAACCCATGATCGGCGGCACGCTCAACATCAAGCACGTCCGCGCCCATTGGGACGAAATCCTGCGGCTGGCCACCTCGATCAAGCAGGGCACGGTGACGGCCTCCCTGATGCTCCGAAAGCTCGGCAGCTACCCACGCCAGAACGGCCTGGCCGTGGCGCTCCGCGAGCTGGGCCGCATCGAGCGCACGCTGTTCATCCTGGACTGGCTGCAAAGCGTGGAACTGCGCCGCCGCGTGCATGCCGGCCTGAACAAGGGCGAGGCGCGCAATGCGCTGGCCAGGGCAGTGTTTTTCAACCGCCTGGGTGAAATCCGCGACCGCAGTTTCGAGCAGCAGCGCTACCGGGCTAGCGGCCTCAATCTGGTAACGGCTGCCGTCGTGTTGTGGAACACGGTCTATCTGGAACGGGCTGCGCACGCGCTGCGTGGCAACGGCCATGCCGTTGATGACGCGCTGTTGCAGTACCTGTCGCCGCTCGGTTGGGAGCACATCAACCTCACCGGCGATTACCTCTGGCGCAGCAGCGCCAAGATCGGCGCGGGCAAGTTCAGGCCGCTACGACCGCTGCAACCGGCTTAGCGTGCTTTATTTAATGAGATGGTCACTCCCTCCTTCCCAGTACTATGCTGAGGACAGGCTTTCATTCGGAGAACCATCATGGAAAACATTGCGCTTATTGGTATCGATCTGGGTAAGAACTCTTTCCATATTCATTGTCAGGATCATCGTGGGAAGGCCGTTTACCGTAAAAAATTCACCCGACCAAAGCTAATCGAATTTCTGGCGACATGCCCGGCAACAACCATCGCGATGGAAGCCTGTGGCGGTTCTCACTTTATGGCACGCAAGCTGGAAGAGTTAGGGCATTTTCCAAAGCTGATATCACCGCAATTTGTCCGCCCATTCGTTAAAAGCAACAAAAATGACTTCGTTGATGCTGAAGCTATCTGTGAAGCAGCATCACGTCCATCTATGCGTTTCGTGCAGCCCAGAACCGAATCTCAGCAGGCAATGCGAGCTCTGCATCGTGTCCGTGAATCCCTGGTTCAGGATAAGGTGAAAACAACTAATCAGATGCATGCTTTTCTGCTGGAATTTGGTATCAGCGTTCCGCGAGGTGCTGCCGTTATTAGTCGACTGAGTACCCTTCTTGAGGACAGTAGTTTGCCTCTTTATCTCAGCCAGTTACTGCTGAAATTACAACAGCATTATCACTATCTTGTTGAGCAGATTAAAGATCTGGAATCTCAGTTGAAACGAAAGTTGGACGAAGATGAGGTTGGACAGCGCTTGCTGAGTATTCCCTGCGTTGGAACGCTGACTGCCAGTACTATTTCAACTGAGATTGGCGACGGGAAGCAGTACGCCAGCAGCCGTGACTTTGCGGCGGCAACAGGGCTGGTACCCCGACAGTACAGCACGGGAGGTCGGACGACATTGTTAGGGATTAGCAAGCGGGGCAACAAAAAGATCCGAACTTTGTTGGTTCAGTGTGCCAGGGTATTCATACAAAAACTGGAACACCAGTCTGGCAAGTTGGCCGACTGGGTCAGGGAGTTGTTGTGTCGGAAAAGCAACTTTGTCGTCACCTGTGCTCTGGCAAACAAGCTGGCCAGAATAGCCTGGGCACTGACGGCGCGACAGCAAACTTACGAAGCATAAAGGCAGAAATACACCAGTTTAAACAATCATTCATCTGGTTTTGCGAATACTGATATTGATGATACTAACGGCCCACCGGCCTGTTGAGGAACCTGTAAAACGGAAAGGCTCATTGAAGCCGTATATTTTCTGGAGGTTCATCAGGCGCGGAACTCATCGAGGCGCGGGAATAAAATCCCATTCAGACGCCGGATAGATTCAAGCAAGCCAACTTGTCGTCAAAATCGGTGTTGCAAAAACGGGAGTGACCATAGATTCCGTTTTCTGAGGCGACCCCCACATAGAGACCTTCCCGGTCATTCACTTTGTAGAGTTTGTCCCTGGGCTTGAGATTGCGCAGCTTGGTATCGGTCAGCATGTACCTTGTCCTTCTTCGTCTCCGATACCCACTCTATTGTAAACAAGACATTTTTATCTTTTATATTCAATGGCTTATTTTCCTGCTAATTGGTAATACCATGAAAAATACCATGCTCAGAAAAGGCTTAACAATATTTTGAAAAATTGCCTACTGAGCGCTGCCGCACAGCTCCATAGGCCGCTTTCCTGGCTTTGCTTCCAGATGTATGCTATTCTGCTCCTGCAGCTAATGGAGCACCGCAAACAGGTTACTCGCCTGGGGATTCCCTTTCGACCCGAGCATCCGTATGAGACTCATGCTCGATTATTATTATTATAGAAGCCCCCATGAATAAATCGCTCATCATTTTCGGCATCGTCAACATAACCTCGGACAGTTTCTCCGATGGAGGCCGGTATCTGGCGCCAGACGCAGCCATTGCGCAGGCGCGTAAGCTGATGGCCGAGGGGGCAGATGTGATCGACCTCGGTCCGGCATCCAGCAATCCCGACGCCGCGCCTGTTTCGTCCGACACAGAAATCGCGCGTATCGCGCCGGTGCTGGACGCGCTCAAGGCAGATGGCATTCCCGTCTCGCTCGACAGTTATCAACCCGCGACGCAAGCCTATGCCTTGTCGCGTGGTGTGGCCTATCTCAATGATATTCGCGGTTTTCCAGACGCTGCGTTCTATCCGCAATTGGCGAAATCATCTGCCAAACTCGTCGTTATGCATTCGGTGCAAGACGGGCAGGCAGATCGGCGCGAGGCACCCGCTGGCGACATCATGGATCACATTGCGGCGTTCTTTGACGCGCGCATCGCGGCGCTGACGGGTGCCGGTATCAAACGCAACCGCCTTGTCCTTGATCCCGGCATGGGGTTTTTTCTGGGGGCTGCTCCCGAAACCTCGCTCTCGGTGCTGGCGCGGTTCGATGAATTGCGGCTGCGCTTCGATTTGCCGGTGCTTCTGTCTGTTTCGCGCAAATCCTTTCTGCGCGCGCTCACAGGCCGTGGTCCGGGGGATGTCGGGGCCGCGACACTCGCTGCAGAGCTTGCCGCCGCCGCAGGTGGAGCTGACTTCATCCGCACACACGAGCCGCGCCCCTTGCGCGACGGGCTGGCGGTATTGGCGGCGCTGAAAGAAACCGCAAGAATTCGTTAACTGCACATTCGGGATATTTCTCTATATTCGCGCTTCATCAGAAAACTGAAGGAACCTCCATTGAATCGAACTAATATTTTTTTTGGTGAATCGCATTCTGACTGGTTGCCTGTCAGAGGCGGAGAATCTGGTGATTTTGTTTTTCGACGTGGTGACGGGCATGCCTTCGCGAAAATCGCACCTGCTTCCCGCCGCGGTGAGCTCGCTGGAGAGCGTGACCGCCTCATTTGGCTCAAAGGTCGAGGTGTGGCTTGCCCCGAGGTCATCAACTGGCAGGAGGAACAGGAGGGTGCATGCTTGGTGATAACGGCAATTCCGGGAGTACCGGCGGCTGATCTGTCTGGAGCGGATTTGCTCAAAGCGTGGCCGTCAATGGGGCAGCAACTTGGCGCTGTTCACAGCCTATCGGTTGATCAATGTCCGTTTGAGCGCAGGCTGTCGCGAATGTTCGGACGCGCCGTTGATGTGGTGTCCCGCAATGCCGTCAATCCCGACTTCTTACCGGACGAGGACAAGAGTACGCCGCAGCTCGATCTTTTGGCTCGTGTCGAACGAGAGCTACCGGTGCGGCTCGACCAAGAGCGCACCGATATGGTTGTTTGCCATGGTGATCCCTGCATGCCGAACTTCATGGTGGACCCTAAAACTCTTCAATGCACGGGTCTGATCGACCTTGGGCGGCTCGGAACAGCAGATCGCTATGCCGATTTGGCACTCATGATTGCTAACGCCGAAGAGAACTGGGCAGCGCCAGATGAAGCAGAGCGCGCCTTCGCTGTCCTATTCAATGTATTGGGGATCGAAGCCCCCGACCGCGAACGCCTTGCCTTCTATCTGCGATTGGACCCTCTGACTTGGGGTTGATGTTCATGCCGCCTGTTTTTCCTGCTCATTGGCACGTTTCGCAACCTGTTCTCATTGCGGACACCTTTTCCAGCCTCGTTTGGAAAGTTTCATTGCCAGACGGGACTCCTGCAATCGTCAAGGGATTGAAACCTATAGAAGACATTGCTGATGAACTGCGCGGGGCCGACTATCTGGTATGGCGCAATGGGAGGGGAGCAGTCCGGTTGCTCGGTCGTGAGAACAATCTGATGTTGCTCGAATATGCCGGGGAGCGAATGCTCTCTCACATCGTTGCCGAGCACGGCGACTACCAGGCGACCGAAATTGCAGCGGAACTAATGGCGAAGCTGTATGCCGCATCTGAGGAACCCCTGCCTTCTGCCCTTCTCCCGATCCGGGATCGCTTTGCAGCTTTGTTTCAGCGGGCGCGCGATGATCAAAACGCAGGTTGTCAAACTGACTACGTCCACGCGGCGATTATAGCCGATCAAATGATGAGCAATGCCTCGGAACTGCGTGGGCTACATGGCGATCTGCATCATGAAAACATCATGTTCTCCAGTCGCGGCTGGCTGGTGATAGATCCCGTCGGTCTGGTCGGTGAAGTGGGCTTTGGCGCCGCCAATATGTTCTACGATCCGGCTGACAGAGACGACCTTTGTCTCGATCCTAGACGCATTGCACAGATGGCGGACGCATTCTCTCGTGCGCTGGACGTCGATCCGCGTCGCCTGCTCGACCAGGCGTACGCTTATGGGTGCCTTTCCGCAGCTTGGAACGCGGATGGAGAAGAGGAGCAACGCGATCTAGCTATCGCGGCCGCGATCAAGCAGGTGCGACAGACGTCATACTAGATATCAAGCGACTTCTCCTATCCCCTGGGAACACATCAATCTCACCGGAGAATATCGCTGGCCAAAGCCTTAGCGTAGGATTCCGCCCCTTCCCGCAAACGACCCCAAACAGGAAACGCAGCTGAAACGGGAAGCTCAACACCCACTGACGCATGGGTTGTTCAGGCAGTACTTCATCAACCAGCAAGGCGGCACTTTCGGCCATCCGCCGCGCCCCACAGCTCGGGCAGAAACCGCGACGCTTACAGCTGAAAGCGACCAGGTGCTCGGCGTGGCAAGACTCGCAGCGAACCCGTAGAAAGCCATGCTCCAGCCGCCCGCATTGGAGAAATTCTTCAAATTCCCGTTGCACATAGCCCGGCAATTCCTTTCCCTGCTCTGCCATAAGCGCAGCGAATGCCGGGTAATACTCGTCAACGATCTGATAGAGAAGGGTTTGCTCGGGTCGGTGGCTCTGGTAACGACCAGTATCCCGATCCCGGCTGGCCGTCCTGGCCGCCACATGAGGCATGTTCCGCGTCCTTGCAATACTGTGTTTACATACAGTCTATCGCTTAGCGGAAAGTTCTTTTAGGGGTCTGACGCTCAGTGGAACGAAAACTCACGTTAAGGGATTTTGGTCATGAGATTATCAAAAAGGATCTTCACCTAGATCCTTTTAAATTAAAAATGAAGTTTTAAATCAATCTAAAGTATATATGAGTAAACTTGGTCTGACAGTTACCAATGCTTAATCAGTGAGGCACCTATCTCAGCGATCTGTCTATTTCGTTCATCCATAGTTGCCTGACTCCCCGTCGTGTAGATAACTACGATACGGGAGGGCTTACCATCTGGCCCCAGTGCTGCAATGATACCGCGAGACCCACGCTCACCGGCTCCAGATTTATCAGCAATAAACCAGCCAGCCGGAAGGGCCGAGCGCAGAAGTGGTCCTGCAACTTTATCCGCCTCCATCCAGTCTATTAATTGTTGCCGGGAAGCTAGAGTAAGTAGTTCGCCAGTTAATAGTTTGCGCAACGTTGTTGCCATTGCTGCAGGCATCGTGGTGTCACGCTCGTCGTTTGGTATGGCTTCATTCAGCTCCGGTTCCCAACGATCAAGGCGAGTTACATGATCCCCCATGTTGTGCAAAAAAGCGGTTAGCTCCTTCGGTCCTCCGATCGTTGTCAGAAGTAAGTTGGCAGCAGTGTTATCACTCATGGTTATGGCAGCACTGCATAATTCTCTTACTGTCATGCCATCCGTAAGATGCTTTTCTGTGACTGGTGAGTACTCAACCAAGTCATTCTGAGAATAGTGTATGCGGCGACCGAGTTGCTCTTGCCCGGCGTCAACACGGGATAATACCGCACCACATAGCAGAACTTTAAAAGTGCTCATCATTGGAAAACGTTCTTCGGGGCGAAAACTCTCAAGGATCTTACCGCTGTTGAGATCCAGTTCGATGTAACCCACTCGTGCACCCAACTGATCTTCAGCATCTTTTACTTTCACCAGCGTTTCTGGGTGAGCAAAAACAGGAAGGCAAAATGCCGCAAAAAAGGGAATAAGGGCGACACGAAAATGTTGAATACTCATACTCTTCCTTTTTCAATATTATTGAAGCATTTACCAGGGTTATTGTCTCATGAGCGGATACATATTTGAATGTAGGCACTGTTGCAAAGTTAGCGATGAGGCAGCCTTTTGTCTTATTCAAAGGCCTTACATTTCAAAAACTCTGCTTACCAGGCGCATTTCGCCCAGGGGATCACCATAATAAAATGCTGAGGCCTGGCCTTTGCGTAGTGCACGCATCACCTCAATACCTTTGATGGTGGCGTAAGCCGTCTTCATGGATTTAAATCCCAGCGTGGCGCCGATTATCCGTTTCAGTTTGCCATGATCGCATTCAATCACGTTGTTCCGGTACTTAATCTGTCGGTGTTCAACGTCAGACGGGCACCGGCCTTCGCGTTTGAGCAGAGCAAGCGCGCGACCATAGGCGGGCGCTTTATCCGTGTTGATGAATCGCGGGATCTGCCACTTCTTCACGTTGTTGAGGATTTTACCCAGAAACCGGTATGCAGCTTTGCTGTTACGACGGGAGGAGAGATAAAAATCGACAGTGCGGCCCCGGCTGTCGACGGCCCGGTACAGATACGCCCAGCGGCCATTGACCTTCACGTAGGTTTCATCCATGTGCCACGGGCAAAGATCGGAAGGGTTACGCCAGTACCAGCGCAGCCGTTTTTCCATTTCAGGCGCATAACGCTGAACCCAGCGGTAAATCGTGGAGTGATCGACATTCACTCCGCGTTCAGCCAGCATCTCCTGCAGCTCACGGTAACTGATGCCGTATTTGCAGTACCAGCGTACGGCCCACAGAATGATGTCACGCTGAAAATGCCGGCCTTTGAATGGGTTCATGTGCAGCTCCATCAGCAAAAGGGGATGATAAGTTTATCACCACCGACTATTTGCAACAGTGCCCATCGGCGTAGTAGTGGATGTGGTCGATGACAAAGCCGGTGCGGGTCAGCGTGCGCCGGAGGATCGGCAGAAAATCGACCAGGAACGAAGTAGCGCGTGTGACGACGGCCGGTACGCCGACACGCGCCACGGCCTCGGCCCAGCGCGCGGCCGGCGGTTGGAGCAGGCCGTTGTGCACCGAACCGTGGTAGGTGCCGACCGCCAATGTGAGCCAGCGCTCTAGCTCGCGCAGCGTCAGGGCGGCCTTGTTTTCGGAATCGTAGTCGCCGCGCTGGTCAGGGTTGGAGAAGGTCGTTCCCGGCAGTTCGTCGTGAATCATCTGCATCGCCGTGCCGATGATCCGTTCCACGATGCCGCCATAGTGCGGCTGTCCCAGCGGGCGATAGTCCAGCCGGATGCCATGCTGCTCGCAACCCCGGCGCAGGGCCTCGCTCTTGAACTCGGCCGCGTTGTCTAGGTAGAGCAGCAAGGGCTTGCCGCTCATCTGCCAATCCATTTCCACGTTCAGTCCTTCCAGCCAAGGGCGCTTGTCGCAGGCGACATGCACGAGGCACAGGCCAACCGAAACGGCAGACGGCGCTTCCAGCGTGACGACCATGCCGAGCACGCAGCGGGTGAACACGTCGATGGCGAGGGTCAGGTACGGGCGGCCAATAGGTTGCCGGTCGCGGTCATCGACCACGATCAGGTCGATGACCGTATGGTCTATCTGCACCTGCTCCAGCGGCGCGGTCACGGCAGGAGGCTCGCCGCCCACACCTTGTAGGTCACGAGCGGCATCCTGGCCTTCCCGCCGGCGGATGACCTTGCGCGGGTCAAGGCTAGCGATCCGTAAGGCCACGGTATTGCGCGCCGGCACTCGCAGTTTTTGAGCCTTGCACACCTGAGTGACTTCGCGGTGAAAGGCCGCTAGGCTGCGCTTCTGCTTGGTCAGGAACCGCTTTTGCAGTAGCTCGTGGATGACGCGCTCGACCGGTTCCGGCAAGCGCCCCTTACCTTTACCTCCACCGGACTGGCCGGGCACCAGATCCGTCACGAGGCCGCTGCCTTGCCGGGCACGCCGGATCAGAACGTATACCTGGCGCCGAGACAAGCCCAGCGCCTGAGCCGCCATATCGGCCGCTTCGTGCCCGACCGTCTCCGACTGCGCCAACGGACTGATGATCTCCGCACGACGGCGCGCACGCTCCCAAGCCTCATCAGGCAGAGTGGCCACGCCTTGTTCTGGAATCCGTGGGGTGTCCGTCGCCATGCTCACCTCGCTTTGGTGCACACGAGTATTGAGCATAGTCGAGATTGGTGCAGATCACTTCTGATATTGAACTGTCAGGAGCTGGCTGCACAACAGCCATTACGCCCAATCAACTGGTGCAGTCGTCTTCTGAAAATGACATCCATGCCCAGCCCGTGCGCGAGCTGGATCACCGCCCGCACGATAGTTTGGTCACGGGCATCATCCGGGAGCCTGGCGACAAAGGATTGGTCGATTTTCAATGTGGTGATGGGGCAGCATTTCAGATGTTGCAGGCAGGAATAGCCGGTGCCGAAGTCGTCGGCGGCGAAGCGCACGCCGATGGCGCGCAAGGCGTCGAAACTGGCGAACAGGGCTGGATTGCCGAATGCGACCGATTCGGTCAGTTCGATCTCCAGAAGCTCGGCGGGCAGGGCCATATCGGCCAGCACCCGCTTTACCTCGTCGTCGAACGTTGGCCCAACCTGGCTGGCGGACACATTGATGGCAAGACGGAACGGTTGCCATGCCGGTCCTTGCCACTTGTGCATCTGGCGACAGGCCTCGCCCAGCACCCACGCGCCTATTTCCGGCATCAGGCCGAACGACTCGGCCAGCGGCAGGAACTGGCCGGGCGGCAACAGGCCAAGCCTCGGATGCCGCCAGCGCATCAACGCTTCCGCGCCAGCGATCCGGTGATCGCGCAGATCGACCAGCGGCTGGTAATGCAGGTCAAGCTGTCCGCGCGCCGCCGCCTGCGCCAACTCGGCCGCCGTCCATCCGGCGGGCTGCGAACTCGTCATGATCCGCCCCGGAAGGCGCGCAGCAGCCGCGTTACGGCCAGAACGAACAAGCCGGTCAGCGCGAGCGCGGCAACACCCCAATGCTCGCCAAGGAAGGCACCGGCGGTCGTCCCGGCCAGCACGGCGGCGAGAATCGGCAGATGGCAGGGGCAGGTCAACACGGCCAGCGCACCCCACAGGTAGCCGGAAACGGGTTGGCGCGTCTCGGGCGGCAGTTTGTCAGGGGCGTTCACGGCAATGCCTCCTCGTGCGCCCGCTCGGCTGGCATGGAGGCCAGTTGCGCGTCCAGATGGGCCAACGCCGCGCGCCGCCGCTCGACCAACTGGCGCAGCACGGCAAGCTGCGCTGCGGCTTGTGCGCCGTCCGCTGCGTCGAGCGCACGGCACAGCCGCGCCAGGGCATCCAGGCCGATACCCGCCTCGAAGGCCGCGCGCACGAAGCACAGCCGTTGCAAGGCCGCATCGTCGAACACGCCGTAGCCGCCCGTGGTGCAGGCCACCGGCCGTAACAAGCCGCGCACCAGGTAGTCGCGCACGATATGTACGCTCACCCCAGCGTTATGGGCCAGTTGCGATACCGTGTAGGCGCTCATCGCACACCTCCTTGTCCTCACCCGGCGCAGCAGGAAAGCTGCTTCACATCCTTGTTGAAGGTCTGCGCCGCGAGCTTCAACCCTTCGACCATCGTCAGGTAGGGGAACAACTGGTCGGCCAGTTCCTGCACCGTCATCCGGTTGCGAATCGCCAGTGCGGCCGTCTGGATCAGTTCGCCCGCTTCCGGGGCCACTGCCTGCACGCCGATCAGTCGTCCGCTGCCTTCTTCAACCACCAGTTTGATGAAGCCGCGCGTGTCGAAGTTGGCGAGCGCGCGCGGCACGTTGTCCAGCGTTAGCGTGCGACTATCAGTTTTGATGCCGTCATGGTGCGCTTCCGCCTCGCTGTAGCCTATGGTCGCCACTTGCGGGTCGGTGAACACCACGGCCGGCATCGCGGTCAGGTTCAGGGCCGCGTCACCGCCGGTCATGTTGATCGCGGCGCGAGTGCCGGCCGCTGCCGCCACATAGACGAACTGCGGCTGGTCGGTGCAGTCGCCTGCGGCGTAGATGTGTTCCACGCTTGTACGCATGCCGGGGTCGATGACGATAGCGCCTTGCGGGGTGAGCGTGACGCCCGTCGCATCCAGTGCCAGCTTGCGTGTGTTGGGCGCGCGGCCGGTGGCGACCAGCAGCTTGTCGGCGCGCAGTTCGCCGTGCGCCGTGGTGAGCACGAATTCGCCGTCCCCTTCACCATTGATATACGCGACCTGGCTGGCCTGGGTGTGTTCCCTCACCTCGATGCCCTCCATGCGGAATGCGGCCGTGACGGCTTCGCCTATAGCTGGGTCTTCGCGGAAGAACAGCGTGCTGCGAGCCAGGATCGTCACCTTCGCTCCGAGTCGGGCGAACGCCTGCGCCAGCTCCAGCGCCACCACTGATGAGCCAATCACGGCCAGGCGCTTAGGAATCGTCTCGCTGACCAGCGCTTCAGTGGAAGTCCAGTACGGAGTGTCTTTCAGGCCGGGAATCGGCGGCACGGCCGGGCTCGCGCCGGTGGCGATCAGGCAGCGGTCGAATGCCACCACGCGCTCGCCGCCGTCGTTGAGTTGCACGATCAGGTTGCGATTGTCCTTAAAGCGGGCGGAGCCGTGCAGCACAGTGATCGCCGGATTGCCCTCCAAGATGCCTTCGTACTTGGCGTGGCGCAGTTCATCGACGCGGGCCTGCTGCTGGGCCAGCAGCGCCGTGCGCTGGATGGTCGGCGTGGTAGCGGCGATGCCGCCATCGAACGGGCTTTCCCGGCGCAGATGGGCGATATGGGCGGCGCGGATCATGATCTTGGACGGCACACAACCGACATTGACGCAGGTGCCGCCGATGGTGCCGCGCTCGATCAGCGTGACACGTGCGCCTTGCTCGACGGCCTTCAGCGCCGCTGCCATCGCGGCCCCGCCGCTGCCGATGACGGCGATATGCAATGCGCCGCTGCTACCCGTCTTGTCGTTTCTGCCCAGCAGATCGCGCATCTTGTCGAGCAATCCGCCCGGCGTCGAAACTGAGGGGGCATCGGCCAGCGTGGCCCGATAACCGAGTCCAGCTACAGCGGCCGTCAGCGCGTCGGGTGACGTGCCGACCTCAATGGCGAGCTTGGCGCTGCCCTTGGCGTAGGAGACATCCGCTGATTGCACGCCGGGCACTTTCTCCAGGGCGTCCTTGACATGCACTGCGCACGAGTCGCAAGTCATGCCGGTGATTTTGAGAGTGCTCATACCATCGTTCCTTATTCGTGTGGGCCGCCGTGTCGCACGGTCAGCCGTCTTTCACAAGCGCTTGGCGGGGAGTTCGCAGCCGTCCGGTCCGCAACGGCGATGCGCCGGCGACACGAAGTCCCAGATCGACACCCCAATCATCAAGGCCAGGCCGACGTACATCAGGTTCGCCGTCCACCAGTTGCCGAGCAGCCAGACCGTGGCCGCAAACACGATGGCCGGGCCGATCATGCCGAGCAGACTGCGCAGCCATTGCCGATGACTGAACCAACCCAGCGCGTTCGCCAGGAAGGCCAGCGCGGCAAACAGCGGCAGCAGGCGGCTGATGAACAGTCCCTCGTACTGGCTCAAGAAGCCCAGCCCGATGGCCGCGCCGAAGCTGGCGAGGGCTGGAAAGCAGGCGGCGCAGCCCATCGCGGAAACGACGCTGCCGAGCGCGCCGGTTTTATCGGCAATGCGTGTCATCAGTCCCATGAAGCGGCTCTCGCTGTTGTCGTTGGCTTGCTGGCTCACTGCTTGACGCTGGACGGATAGCCGGCGTCTGCGGTGGCCTTGGTCAGCTTCTGTACGCTGGCCTTGGTGTCGTCAAAAGTGACGACGGCCTCGCGCTTCTCGAAGCCCACATCGACCTTGCTCACGCCTTCGACCTTGGAGAGCGCTTTCTTGACTGTGATCGGGCAGGCGGCGCAAGTCATGCCGGGAACCGCTAGCGTGACGGTCTGGGTAGCGGCCCACACCGGGGCAACAGCGGCGGCGAGGGCAAGGGAGGCAAACAGTTTCTTCATGATGAACTCCTGGTTAATAGAAAAATGGAACGACATAGGGAAATCCAAGCGCGACCAGGACCAGCACGGCCACGATCCAGAAAATCAGCTTGTAGGTGGCGCGCACCTGCGGAATCGCGCAGACCTCACCTGGCTTGCATGCCTGCACGGGCCGGTAAATCCGCTTCCAGGCGAAGAACAGCGCCACTAGCGCCGCGCCGATGAACAACGGTCGATAGGGTTCCAGCACCGTCAGGTTGCCGATCCAAGCACCGGAGAAGCCCAGGGCGACCAGTACTAGCGGCCCCAGGCAGCAGGTCGATGCAAGAATGGCGGCCAGCCCGCCGGCGAAGAGCGCACCGCGCCCGTTTTGTGGTTCAGACATACGTTGGCCCTTTTGAATTTGGATTGGATAGCGTAACCTTACTTCCGTACTCATGTACGGAGTCAAGCGATATGGAAAATAATTTGGAAAACCTGACCATTGGCGTTTTTGCCAAGGCGGCCGGGGTCAACGTGGAGACAATCCGCTTCTATCAGCGCAAGGGCCTGTTGCGGGAACCGGACAAGCCTTACGGCAGCATCCGCCGCTATGGGGAGGCGGACGTGGTTCGGGTGAAATTCGTGAAATCGGCACAGCGGCTGGGGTTCAGTCTGGACGAGATTGCCGAGCTGTTGCGGCTCGACGATGGCACCCACTGCGAGGAGGCCAGCAGCCTGGCCGAACACAAGCTCAAGGACGTGCGCGAGAAGATGGCCGACTTGGCGCGCATGGAAACCGTGCTGTCTGAACTCGTGTGCGCCTGCCATGCACGAAAGGGGAATGTTTCCTGCCCGTTGATCGCGTCACTACAGGGCGAAGCAGGCCTGGCAAGGTCAGCTATGCCTTAGCGTGCTTTATTTTCCGTTTTCTGAGGTGCCCCCTAATAGTGTTCTTCCATTTCGGTAAAAATCCCTACCATGGATTCCCACTCGTCCGGGGGGTAATGACTCCAACTTATTGATAGTGTTTTATGTTCAGATAATGCCCGATGACTTTGTCATGCAGCTCCACCGATTTTGAGAACGACAGCGACTTCCGTCCCAGCCGTGCCAGGTGCTGCCTCAGATTCAGGTTATGCCGCTCAATTCGCTGCGTATATCGCTTGCTGATTACGTGCAGCTTTCCCTTCAGGCGGGATTCATACAGCGGCCAGCCATCCGTCATCCATATCACCACGTCAAAGGGTGACAGCAGGCTCATAAGACGCCCCAGCGTCGCCATAGTGCGTTCACCGAATACGTGCGCAACAACCGTCTTCCGGAGCCTGTCATACGCGTAAAACAGCCAGCGCTGGCGCGATTTAGCCCCGACGTATCCCCACTGTTCGTCCATTTCCGCGCAGACGATGACGTCACTGCCCGGCTGTATGCGCGAGGTTACCGACTGCGGCCTGAGTTTTTTAAATGGCGGAAAATCGTGTTGAGGCCAACGCCCATAATGCGGGCGGTTGCCCGGCATCCAACGCCATTCATGGCCATATCAATGATTTTCTGGTGCGTACCGGGTTGAGAAGCGGTGTAAGTGAACTGCAGTTGCCATGTTTTACGGCAGTGAGAGCAGAGATAGCGCTGATGTCCGGCGGTGCTTTTGCCGTTACGCACCACCCCGTCAGTAGCTGAACAGGAGGGACAGCTGATAGAAACAGAAGCCACTGGAGCACCTCAAAAACACCATCATACACTAAATCAGTAAGTTGGCAGCATCACCTGAAATCAGTGCTGTTTTCTCTTCGAGGGACCATACTAATTTTCTTTGGTATCTTCGATTTATAATTAATTTATCATCCAGATACCACTCGTATAATTCTTCTGCTGTCTTGGAGTCAATATCTAAGTTTTCATTAGCCATTAGATGTATCTCGAGTATTTAGTTAAGAAACTGATAGGTCAGTATTTGCATCAATGTTCATTGAATTTGTATCCGAAGTCAATCTGATGTAGGAACTTCAAAACTGCGCAAAACACGCAAATACGCACAAGAAAGTAGGGCTGCGCTTGGAATTCGGAAAATAAACCACATCAAAACTACTTTTTAGCCAAATAACGTTTGGGAATCACCAGAATGGTGGGACAACAGCGGTTTTAGTGCCCTAAATCGTACGTTTTCATCCAGTTGCCCCTCAAACCCCATGTTCAAGTCAGAATAGTGGACAGGCGGCCAAGAACTTCGTTCATGATAGTCTCCGGAACCCGTTCGAGTCGTTTTCCGCCCCGTGCTTTCATATCAATTGTCCGGGGTTGATCGCAACGTACAACACCTGTGGTACGTATGCCAACACCATCCAACGACACCGCAAAGCCGGCAGTGCGGGCAAAATTGCCTCCGCTGGTTACGGGCACAACAACAGGCAGGCGGGTCACGCGATTAAAGGCCGCCGGTGTGACAATCAGCACCGGCCGCGTTCCCTGCTGCTCATGACCTGCGGTAGGATCAAGCGAGACAAGCCAGATTTCCCCTCTTTCCATGTCAGATTTCCTCCTGACCAGTCGCCGGTGCATCCAGCCATTCTCGTTCTTCAGCTGATATTTCAGCATTCGGATCACACTGTGCCAGTAGCTCAGCCAGTGAATATTGCGGGCGTCTGTACGGCTCAACAATCAGCCGGCCATTATCAATGACCATGCCAACTTCATTATCTGTGCCCAGAGACAGCGCATTCAGCAGTGCCGGTGGGACGGTCAGCATAACTGAGCCGCCAACCCTCTTCAGTCGGGTGGTATGCATTCTTCACCTCCATAAAAGTTATATTTAAATATAACATCCACTAAAAAAACACACCAGGCTTTAACGCACAATGTTTAATAAAAATATAACTTTCAACCAAACAGTAAACCCAGCGTGGTTGCTTCCATATGCAGCAATACCGGCAGCAGCAGGCCACCACTTCTGATCCTGGCCACTGATGTAATCAACCCCACCAGGAACAGTTCTGCCAGTGTCAGCAGGTTCTGATACTGGCTGTGCGCGGCGACGAACAACAACGACGTTATCAGCGCCCCCAGCCACATCGTCCAGCAGTACCGTGAACGGAAGACGTTCAGCATAATCCCCCGGAACAGCGTTTCCTCATTCAACGGGGCAAGGATAAAGATGGTCAGCAACGTCAGGATCACGTCAGGTATGGACTTATCGGCAAAAAGTTTCGTCATAAATGGCTCAGCAGGCAGAGCCAGCGCCTTACCGAGCAGAAATACACCGACATACACCACGGCCATCGCACCGACCAGCCACGGTACGCCAACGTTGCGCAGCTGACCAACGACCGGTAGCGGAGCTATCCAACGGCGGTATACCAGGAAAACACACAGCAGGTACATCAGAACAGTACCATGACTGAAGAACAAATAGTTTTTTCCTGATCCATAAAGCAGAACGGCCTGCTCCATGACAAATCTGGCTCCCCAACTAATGCCCCATGCAGCCAGCATAACCAGCATAAACTGCAGATATTGATTACGTGTTTGAATCATTGCATCGCCTGTAAATTTTTAACTTGTCCTATTTTTGTCATTACCACGTATATACACATGTATAACAATTCAGATATCGTTACCAGGATATGCCGCATCAGCGGCATGGAAGGCGGCACTCTGTTGTTTCATATGATACAGGAGTAAAACCGCCGAAGCCCGGCGTAAGCCGGTACTGATTGATAGATTTCACCTTACCCATCCCCAGCCCTGCCAGACCATACCCGCTTTCAGCCATGAGAGAGCTTCTGTGCGCGGTCGGAGTGGTCCCGACGAGGGTTTACCCGAAGTCGGGGCGTATCTCCGCGTTAGCGGGCCGTGAGGGCCGCTTACGAGCGTGTACTGAGAACTTCCAGCGAGAAGACTGACAGCGATGAAGATGTAGTTACAACATTCATAATTAAAAGCGACTCTGTTCCGGCCCTTTGGGCCGGGGCGGGGCCGCTTTTCAGTTATGAGGGAGGGGCTTTGTGGTTTCGGTTCTGCGCTGGACCGGGGTTTTTCTGGAGGTTGTTTTTGTGTGTTGTAACTAAAGTGGCTCCGGTCGGGGCCCGCCGCTTGCGGTGGGAGGTGCATATCTGTCTGTCCACAGGACAGGCAGTGAATAGGTTTTCTTTTTAAATGAATGTAATTAAGTAGTTTAAAGGAGATATAAACAGGTGTTTAAAAGATACATTGCACCCTGTAAGACTGGCGGCTGGCGCTTTATGACATGAACGGTTGTAACCTTATGGGGAAGTCCCTTGCAGTTAAATGTGGATAAGCAAAATTCCCCGTCTGTGAGGCGTGTTTTGTATCGAAAACAAGGGGGACCGGATGCACCTGAAGGTGGATGATGAGGTTGTTTTTTTGTATGTGGTGCTGATTTTTTGTGCACTGGCGGGCTTCAGGCGTGCGAATGCCTCCGGCGCGTGCCGAATTATTCAGAGGAGGTCACTTTCAGGGGGAAGCTGTGGCCAGGCGGCTGTAATTGCGGTTACGTGACAGAATCATGCGCTCCTTCACACGACGCTCCACTTCGCGTTTTACCGCCTCACGATTGGCAGTGAAGCGCCCTTCCGAGATTTCACGCGTCAGCTGTCGTTTCACCAGGGTGACGATATCCTGACGTTTCCTGTTCGCATCACGACGCGCACGGGCACGCTTTATTCCCCGGGACTTAAGCTCTGTTTGGTAACTGCGGAAACGCTCACGCACAAAACGCCAGGCTTTCGCTATCAGTTCATCCATACCCAGGGTATCCAGCCCCTGCTTTTTGCGCTGTTTGTTTTCCCATACCACACGGCTGCGGCGCGCAGCTGCCACTGCATCCTCAGACACATCAAGGGCGGCAAACAGCGCCAGTGTGAACGTGATATCGGTCGGAATGTAGCACCCGATAAGCGGGTCATATTCCGTCTGGTAAGTAATCAGTCCCAGCTCTGACAGGAACGTCAGGGCCCGGGTGGCCCGGGTGATGGAGAGTTTTCCTGCACCGGACTCTGTCGCCAGTCCGCACTCAATGGCCAGCGTGGTGATGGAACACTGGACGCGGTTGGCCAGCGGGTCATAATGGAAACACAGCCCCTGCAGCAGCGCATCAATAGCCCGTCGACGCAGCACCGGTGGCATGCGTCGACGCAGACCACGCGAACGGGCATGCGCCACATGAATAGCGAAATCAAAACGGGAGCTGAAGCCCACCGCTTTTTCCATCAGTTTTTCGCAGAACTTCAACGTTCCGGCACCTTCACGGGGTGTGAACACCGGATTCGGGTTCTTTACCTGGCGGTAATACGTTTGGTGAAGATCAGTCACACCATCCTGCACTTATGTTGCACAGAAGGAGTGAGCACAGAAAGAAGTCTTGAACTTTTCCGGTCATATAACTATACTCCCCGCATAGAGCAACAGCTTCTATGCAGTTTCTTGTTAGCCCCGGTAATCTTCTCTTAGTCGCCAAACCTGGTGAAGATTATCGGGGTTTTTGCTTTTCTGGCTCCTGTAGATCCACATCAGAACCAGTTCCCTGCCACCTTACGGCGTGGCCAGCCACAAAATTCCTTAAACGATCAGTAATCTAGCACTAATCTTCTGAACACTCAGAATGTAAGCCCATCATCACATGCATCGTTTTTGCGCTTCACTTTTTATCAGTGCGGTCAGAACTTCAGCCTGGGTCAGGCCATCTTCATTACACATTTGCATGAGCATGGCCTTATACTTTGGTTCGAGAAATACTTTTACTTCCTTGAACGAAGCTCTTTTACGGGCCACTGATAATCTTTGTTTCTCTGCATCAGAAAGCGGATTCCCCTTTCTGTATGCTCGTTTTGCGCCAGATGAGGAAGTCACTGTATTTTCTGTCTGCGACATCTCGCCTCCTCAATACTTAAACAGGGATCGTTTCGCAGAGAATACTACAGTTTTTTGAAATCAGCGACTTGAAAGTTGTGACGATGATCTGTGTTGGCGCACAAATCATGTCTGATTACGACCGTTTAATGTAATTTTGATAATAAAATGACTGAAAAGTAGGAAATGCTTTAACCAGGGTACCGGCCCCGGGCGGGACCGGCAGTTTCTAGCATTTCGGGTGTCTGCCCCTGAAATACCTCACACTTCCGGAAAGCGGGGACTTCCGTCCCCGCCCGGCAGCTTACTTCCGTGCTTCAGGCCAGAGTTACCTGCACCACTGTATTTCCCCTGTGAATATTCAGTTCACATAACTGTTCCCTGAATATCAGTGAAAAACACAACACCGTGGCGCACACGGCAAGCAACCCGATAAGGGTATATTTCGTCATAAACTTTGACATCTTTGCAAAGAAGAGGCTACAATCAGTAGTGCTAAAGTGCATCATGCAGACCTCACGAGTTAATGGATTAACGAGTGGGGTCTTCGCATTTCTGAAACCTGCGTCTTATTCAGCCATTCTTCGGTCATCTGCAGCAGTTTTCTTGCATCGTGACTTCTGAGCAACGGAATGCCAGCCTGCCTCAGAACCTCTTCCAGAAGAGTATCCCAGCATCTGCGTTCCGAACGTAAATGACTGTCATCAGCCAGCTATACTGCTGCAACAATACTGAACGAACGCCGTTCAACGATAACCACATCGACATGCACTGAGATACCATCCTGAATAACAGCCACCACTGGCGCGATCAGATATTAGTTGTCTGGAGATTCAGGGGACAACCTAACTTGAGCCCGCTATAGCGCGAAGCCGAAAATTATTGTTCGTATGCTCCCGCTGGTCCAGAATGGGAATTTCCTCTGGCTGATGTTGAACTGTCATGGAGAATTGAAACTTGTTTAAGACTTTGGCAGCCTACTGTTTTTAATACACCCAATAAGGTATGAAGATGAAACTAGGGAAGTTAATACCGCCATGAAAAGATAAATAATACCCGTGGAATATATTTCCTCATGTTACTCTCCATATCAAATAAATGGCACCTGTATTTCAGACATCCTGAATATTACAGCACACATTGAACAACACCTTATTTTGTGAAATTAATCACAAAATATAAAATCTCGACTTAATACGGAAAAAAATCTGTGCTACTCAGAACTGTCCGGTCATACTTCCCGACCGGATATTAAAAAAAGCAAATCTCATAAACTTCTTTCAGCCTTCTGACTCCTGGAGTAATGAAGGCTGCTTTTTTCGTTACCCCCTTCCCCGGCAACGCCGGTGGCAGTGTGCAGCCCTTTTTCGGGCAAACTGCTGCCAGTCTGTCCGGGGCGCAACACCGGCAGCCCGTCGCCATGCTTCTGCCGCTTCCATCCTGCGTCCACTGACCTCCAGAATAACGGCCCGGCTTCCGGCACGCTGCCAGCACCAGACCTGACCGTTCCGTGAACTGTTTCTGAATCCATTCATATTTCTGTCCCCCTTTAGTTGTCAGTATTATTGTGATAAATAGCTCAGTGGAATGGCTTTCTTTCGGGTACGGAAGTTATTTCCTTTTAAGCCTTATTTCCCTGCCTCCCCTCCCTGAGGGAGGCTTTTTTTATTTCTCATCAAGCACGGCCTGAAGTTCTGCCTTTATCCGGTTCTGGCGGCGGATTTTATCCAGACGCGCTGCCGCATACGCTTCCTCCTCCTGAGAAATATGCTCCGTCACATACCCTTCCGTATCATACCGGCAGGCACCGGCTTTCATGGCACACAGATAGCTTTCTGAACGGGTGATGGCCTTCAGCGCCCTGCGCAGTTTTTTATGCGAGAGCGGGATATTCCGCTGCGCCACGTCTTCCAGTAACACGTCCCGGATACCGCAGGCCAGAAGCCGGGGCGTGTCACCGTCAAATAATCCCGGCCACCAGGGCTTCAGGGTGTTCACAGCCTCATCCAGTGTGGGCAGGTTCAGATAAATGGACAGCGCCTGTCTGGCCTGCGCTTTTTTTGCCGCCAGCTCTGCTTCCCGGGCTGCTTTCTCGGCCAGCTTCTGCTTTTTCACCTTCCACTTTGGTGGCGTGGTGACATTGATGATGGTTTTCCGGCTGCGGACAGGCGTCTCCCCTTCCGTTTTCCGCTTCAGTGTCAGTACCGGTCGCTTCTGCTCTGTCATGCTGTGTTCTGCCTCTGACGAATCATCCTCTTGCGGCCAAAGATACCACACCCGTCACAGCGCCAGAACGCCCAGCACAGCCAGATGACAGGCGTAGAATACCGGGAAAAAATCCCCGGGCCAGAAACGGGGTAATGATTTTCCTGCACACGACACCAGACCAACGGTCAGCACCGTCATCACAAGACCGGCCACCGCCGCTGCATCACTGGTGGCAAGGTTAAGCGCCGGAATAACAGCCAGCAGGCAGGCGACCAGCGCCAGACGTTCCGCTCTGTCTTCCGCCCGGTACAGCCGGTGGCTGACTGCCAGCATCAGCAGCCCGGCAATGCCGTAACTGGTGCCGGACAAAGGCCCCCACAGGGCCATCAGAAGAATGGCCGCTGCTGTACGCCACCCACTGCGCGTTTCACACCACGTCAGCACCTGTGCCGCCACTGCAAAGGCAAACAGGATATTCCCCTCATACCAGGGAAAGCCGGCCAGATAATATGCGAACTGGGCAATAATTCCCCATCCCCACAGCCGGTTAATGGCCGGTTGCCGGATATGCGCATGACGGGACAGATTCAGCCCCCACACCAGGGCAAACAGCGGAAAGGCTCCTCGCCCGGCCAGAAACATCCATTCCTGCTTCAGCTGGAATATCAGATTGATGTGGTCCAGTACCATCAGCACCAGTGCCACCGTTTTGATGATATCCCGCTGTCCGGGTGACCAGACCAGAAATGACTGCAACCAGGTATCGGTCCGTGCAGCCAGTGAATCGTTACGTGTCGTGTTCGTGTTATCCGTTGTCATCAGTGTTTGTCTTCCTGTATCAGTCTCCGCCCAGGGTTTTCTCTTTCTGCAGGTCACGAACCATATCCCGCTCCATCTGCTGCAGACGCTCCTGCAGCAGATTTTCCCGGGCAACCTCCCGGACCGCTTCCCGTTCCCGTTGTGATTCACGCAGCACACTCTCCGGCAGTGCGGTTTCCCGTTCAGAACTGGCAGTCCGGTCACGTTCCTGCCCGGCAATATCCCTGACAGCCAGCTCTGTTTTGCCGTCCGGCAGGTCAGGTTTGTTCTCTGCCATTTTACGGACAATTTCATCTGCGCGACGTTCCGTTTCACGGCGGATGGCCTCTTCAGCCTGCCGCTGTGCCAGCACCTCTGCCGTGACCGGTTCGCCATTTCCGGCCCCCGGCTGGACGCTGCTGTCCGGGATATCCCCCCACACGCGACCACCGGTGATGGCACCGGGATTCCACGGACGACCTTCACCGGCAATTCTTACCACCACACCGCTGTCGGGATTATCACGGGCAATCCGGACACCATCCTGCATATTATCAGCCAGCAGGCTCTCTCCGTTACGGCTGCCCTGCAGGGCCACGAACTGCGCATCCCCGCGGCCTTTCACCCGTCCTTCACCGCTGAATCCCCGCAGCCCGTTTCCGTCATCCGTGGTCAGTGGGTTCAGCCAGATACCGGCGGACCTGCCGTTACGGTCAAACGCCGGCAGTGCCACATACGGCTGCGGATATTTACGTCCCGGTGCAATAAACCGTGCAGGGCTGTCTCCCCCGGCCAGCCCCGCCTGACGGAGAACGGCACGGCCTGCCGCCACGTCCCGCAGTTCCCGTGCCGTACTGAACAGCCGCTGCGCATTCATGACCTCCCGGTCCGGTTTCGGCTCAAACACATCGTGGGCTGTTCCTTTCTGTACGGCATTGTTAATGGCATCCGTCCAGCCCTGACGGTTATCGGTGTACACCTGCACATGCTGCTTCATACGCGACAGGGCCACGTAGGCTGACTCAAAGCCTGCCATCAGTTTCCGGTTACCTTCCGTGCCTTCAAGCGCAATGGCAAAGGTTTCACTTGTCCCCTGCGCACCGTGGGCGGTGATGGCATAGGCCAGGTCAATATGTTGCTCTGCCCGCTCCTGACCGGGGCGAATCACCCGGGTCTGCTGTCCGTCCGACAGCGTGACACTGTCACCGGAAACCGCTGTCACCGTCCAGACGCTGTTGGCCACATAACCGCGCTCCCGGTCACTCTTCGTGAAGCGCATCCGGTCACCGGTTCCCACCCGGATTTTGTCTGGTGTGTACAGTGTGACACCTTCAGCCACCGCCTCCCGGGGCGAAATCAGCCGCGTGTTACCTTCCGCATCCTCCAGGGTTATCAGCCCGTCATCCTTGCTGATACCGGCAATCCGGTGATACACACTATCCACCAGGGCAAGGGCATCCGGGTTATTCTCCCAGGTGGAGAGACGACGCAGTTCTCCGTCACGTATATTCGCTGTGTTCAGGACAGGCACCATGACCTGCTCTTTGCCCAGCTCACCGGCCTTTTCCCGTGCATCATGAATCATGCTGTTCAGTACGCGCCGGTCCTCATTCAGGTGCGTGACAATCAGCGTCTGCTCCCGTGCTTCCGGTGTCCTGCCGGTATAGTCGCGGACAATGGCCTCATACAGTGTCATGGGGATATCCGGGAAAGCCTCGCCTTTCAGCATCGCCTTCTGCTGCGCTTCTGCCAGTTTCGCTTCCTGGCTGTGACTGAACTCCGTCACGGAGTGCTCCGGTGCCCATGCGCCCTCCTGACGGGGAACCTGAGACGGTTTCACACTCTCAAGCCCGGACAGTGCCCTTTCCACATCCCGGTTAATCAGGCTGTATACCGCCTCCCGCAGTTCCGGCGTCTGACGCACAATCTCCTTCATGATGACCACATCGGCAGCACTGCGCGTCTGCTGCAGACGGAAAGGCTGACCGGGCGCGATGGCCTGCAGCTGGTCCGTGTCACCACTGGCCACGGCACGACCGCCACCGGCCGCAATCAGGGCGTATGCCCGTGCCATATCGGTATTGCCCACCATTGAGCTCTCATCGAGCAGGAACAGCGTGTTGCTGAAATCCGGCGTTTCTCCGCTGCGCTGCTGCAGCTGCGTGTCATGCAGAAAGGACGCCAGCGTCTGTGCATCCACGCCGGCGCTGCGCATCTCACCGACCGCACGGTGCGTGGGCCCCAGCCCCACAACTCGGGGACGCTCACTCGCCGGCAGCATGTTCACGGCTGACATCACCGCCCGGAACTGTGTGGTCTTACCCACACCGGCATAACCCTGTACCACCGTGAAACGGTCGGACGTTTCCAGTATCATACGGGTGGCGGCACGCTGTCCCGACGTTAACGTCTCCATGAGTTCGCCGGGTACTCTCTCCATCAACGGCGTGACCGCCTCCTTACCTTCGAGAATATGGCGAAGAATACTTTTTTCTGCCTCATACGACGCACGGGAAACCAGCAGACCTGTGCCATAGCCTTTTGCCACATCCACATACAGTAAGTCACCGCGTTTTATCTGCGCATTGATTTCCCCTCCCAGTTCAGTAAAACCGGTTCCTTCTGCAGCAAACGACTTCGCCTCTGTCAGCAGGTCCACCATGCTGAAGGCCAGGTTTTTACTTTCCAGCACAGGAAGGGCCAGATGAATGGCCTGCTGTGCCGGCGTGTGAAGCCCGGCTTTCTGCAGACTGATAGCGGTTTCCAGCAATGTCTCACCGGCACGCGCCTTTATCTGATCAGAAACCACCGTAAAGGAGGGATGGCGGGCAAGTTTTTCCGCAGTACGGGGTTCATCCAGCGAGGAATACAGCCGGACATCACGACCACTGCGGGCCAGACCGTTCAGGGTCGCGTTGTCCATCGCCATCTGTGTGACGGAGGCAAAAACCGTCGCACTGTCGCTGACGGAATGCCCGGGCGTTTCCACCCAGCCGTTCTCCAGCTTCAGTGCCGTGAATGGTGAATCAGCCACAGGCAGGGTGGCCGGTTCAGCCCGCCCCGGCACAACAACCGTCATCGCATCTTCACTGACGGATGCCACCTGCAGGCGGTCACCGCCGGAGACGCGGAGTCCGGGAATTTTCCCTGTCACCCTCAGTCGCTCGCCGTCTGCCACCGGCATTTTTTCCGGCCGGAACAGCGACCAGCTGCTGTCCAGGGAGGAAATACGCACCACCTGCGTTTCGCCCTGCGCATCCCGCAGGGTCAGGCTGTGACTCTGCGCTGTCACCCGGTCTATCACATAGCGGTCATGACTGCGTGTCTCCGGGTTCCACTGCTCCATCACCATCCCCGGTCGGTACATATCCCGCAGATAACGGCTCCGGCTGTCCAGCCAGACCGGTGACAGTGCAGTCATGGTCACCTCAGGGTGTCCGAGCACGCCCTGCGTTTTCAGCTCACTGCGAATGGCCTCTGTCAGTATGGCCTGTTCCCGTACCCCGCTGACCTGTGCCACGCTCTCTTCTCCGGCTTTCACGCTGGCCGCAAAATCTCCGGCCAGCCGGGCATAGCGGACATTACGGTCCGGTTCACTGATGATGGTGGCCGGTCGCTGTTCTCCCCCCTGCCAGCGATATGTGTTCACCCCGGCATCCTTCATGGCCATCAGTGCACTGCCTGTACCGGTTCGCTGCCCGCTGTCGGTTATCAGGACCTGTACGTTATGACGTGCGGCACCATCCAGCAGGGTTAACGTCTCTTTCAGGGAGAGTTTTTCGCCCTGGTCGACGATAACGGTACTGCCCGGCGGGAAGGCCATGCCTTCCAGCAACTGACGACGTCCGGTTATCAGTTCACCGGACAGCCGTTCATCCTGCTTCAGGTTCATCTGCGAGCGACGGTCAGCAGCGATAATCTGCACCTCCCGCCCCTGCTCCCGGGCCATCATGACCAGTTCAGCCACCCGCTCACGCTGCCCGGCTGCACCGCCCTGCCCGGACACAATGGCCAGCGACGGGCGATCCTGTGCCAGAACACTGACGGCATCGCTGTAACCGGCCGTCCGGGGGACACTTTTCTCCGGATGTACGGTCACCCGGTTCTGTTTCATGATGTCACGACTGAGTGCCCGGACTGACAGCTCATCGAGCACATGAATCCCGGACGTGAACAGCCCCTTCTCACGATCGAGGGGGATAAGCTGCTCACGGCTGATGGCCTCATCGATACCGGCGCGTGCCCGTTCAATCACACCATTTTCCGGCGGCAGTATGCCGACCGTCCTGGCCAGCACGTCCGTATACGTGAACTGCACTTTTCGTTCACTTAATCCGGCAATGGCCTGTGTCACCGCCTGCTGCACATCCGGCCCGTCCTGTGAAGCAGGCCCGGGCGCCTGCGTGCGGATCTCCGCACGCTGATCCGCCGCGTCACGATATGCCCGGATGTCGAACCCGGTTTCCTTCAGCGTCTGCATCCATTCAGCCATTCTGACTTCAGGATCGACGTGCTGTTTGGATTTACGCGTATCCAGTGCCGCCACATCCCGGGATTTCAGCGAGGCGTCTTCACCGACGGCCTCCCGGATAGCCTGTGAGCGTCCGGAGAAGGCTTCCACCGGTACGCCCGGCATCTCCCACATACCGTGCTTACCGACCACTTCGGTTTCATAACCCAGCGCCTCAACGCGCTGACGTAACTCACTCTGATATATTTTCCCGAACGCAATCCGGTTCGCGAGCACGTTCTCGGAAAATCCGGTTTTCCCCACTTTGTCACTGCTCAGTGTCTTCCATTCGCCGTTATGCTGCGTGACATTAGCCACCACCACATGCGTGTGTAACTGTGGGTCCTGATCGCGACTGGTGTCATGGTTAAACAGTGCCATCACCAGATTACCGGTCAGCACCGTTTCTGACTGTCCGTCCGTCATCACCCGTGTGGAAGCCAGCGCCTCCACCTGACGGACAGCAAAATCCACAGCCTGGTTATGTGCATCAATAAGACGTTTATCCCCCCCGAGCATGGCCATCATGGAGACACTTTTGGGGGCGGAGAAGGTCAGGTCGTAGCCGGGACGATGCTTATTACTGCCATCCTGCATGCGGCTTAAATCCGCCCCGTCCGGCAGCCTGCCCTCCAGAAGACGGGTAAAAACATCCTTATCGACGCTGCCCTGCAGCCCAAGCTGTTCAGCCCCCTGACCGGCCCAGCGTTCTCCCATGCTGCCCAGCACATAGTAATTATCCTTGTCGGTGTAATAGTTTCCGGCACTGCCTGCCGATTTAACAACGCTGAAACTCAACATCAGAAATCATCTCCCGGCTCAACATCCTCCCCGCGCTCCCGGTGCACATTAATGTTCACCTCTTCACGACGCTGCATCTGCTGCTGGATGTCCGGATGATTTTCCTGTTGCCATGCCTCATAAGCGGCCATATCCACCACTTCACCGGATTCACTGATCCCGGGTGGCAGTTGCTGTTCCATCTCTTCTTCCGGTTTCATTTTCAGCTCCTGCTCGATCCCCCCTGCCGGAACACTCACACCTGCATCTGACTTCTTATCATTGATGACAGAAGACACTGGCTGTTGTGGCTGTTGTGGCTGTTGTGGCTGTTGTGGCTGTTGTGGCTGTTGTGGCTGTTGTGGCTGTTGTGGCTGTTCAGCCTGAGTCACGCCTTCTCCGGAGGCAACCTCCGGTTCGAAGAGGCTGGCCATCTGGCGACCTTCTGCTTCCCTTGCAGCAAGTACGGCACTCAGACGGTTCTCCATTTCCGGGTTGATGTCACGCGGAATAAACTCCGGAGCGACCTTCGGTCGTGCCTGATATTTCAGGGAGAGTTTTACTGCCGGATACGGTCCGGGCAGAGTGACATAGCAGGTCAGATCCGGCAGAGACTGAATGTCGGAATAACTGACCAGTGTCTGACGCTCCATATCCTTACCGGTCGATACCCCGTCACGTACCGGGTCAGCACCGTAGGAATACTGCTCGCTGGCTTTCAGGTGCTCTTTCTCACCAATCTCACCGGCAGCGAACTCTGCAATCTTATGGCTCGGGGAACGGAAAAAAGCACGGGTGTTCATGACGTCAAACAGCGTGGCCGCCGCTTTCTCACCGTAGATATCTTCCAGCTGGGCATAGGACTGGATACCAAACACATAACAGCCACCGAACTTACGGGCTTCCGGCAGGATCTCCACCAGGTCCGGCAGTTTGTGTAACGTGGGTAACTCATCACAGAAAAACCACACACGACGGTTACGGTTTTCTCCCATTGCCAGCAGACCACGAATGGCAATGGACAGCCACATGGAGATCACAGGCTTCAGGGAGGCATGGGTGTCGGCGTTCGACGAAATAAACAGCCAGCCGTTTTTCTGATCTTCCCGGACACCACGCATCCAGTCACGGATGGTGAAGGGCTCACCGTTATGCTCAATCCCCTGCAGGTAACGGATGGCTTTCACGTAGTTGGTCAGCACAGCACGGATGGAAATCGCCGTTTTCTCAATTTTCTCTTCCACCAGGTTGGCCGCCGGTGAATTACGCAGGAAGGTACGCAGTTTTTCAATTTTGATGGAAAGCAGTGTGTCCACCAGTTTGCTGTAGCTGCGGTTGGGGTCATTACGCATCAGGTACGCCGCTTCCGCAAAAATGGTACGTCCTGAACCCTGCCAGAACGGGTCCTCTTTTGTACCCATAGGGATCAGAGTATTTGCGGTATTATCAAAATCCGGCTGTGTCAGGCACTCCTTCCACAAATCCCATGCGGCACAGCGGGCATCCAGCGGATTCAGGATTTTATCGATGGAGGGATCATAGTAACTTTTAACAAATTCCCCTGAACGGTCATAAATCACCACCATATCACCGCGCTGACGGGCATAGTTGGCCAGACGACGGATAACCTCCGACTTACCGGCCCCGACCGTGCCGTGCAGACAGAAGTTCTGGATTTCGGAATCCCGGATAATCGGCAGGTCGCCAATCCGGATATCGGAGTCCTTGCCGTCTTTTTTCAGCATCCGGGCAACGTCTTTCGGATTGTCTGTCAGCTGACGACCACCTGTGACTTCATTTTCGCTCTGTTGTTTACCCTGACGCCCCAGAATCCAGGAGACAACAAAGAAGGTGATCAGGCAAATAACCAGGGCCACGACAGACGCCAGAACGAATGCGGACCATAGCTGCTCACCGCACCAGATCATATATTTATCATGCAGTACCTGGGCAGCGTTCATCCGGAAGGTTTTGCCGTAATACTGAATCTCATATACTGGCTGGGACTTGATTAAATCCCGCATGCCTTCCAGCGTGGTACACCACCAGTAAATACAGCCGTTCACAAACGTCTGCCAGCTTATTTTTACCCATAAAATCAGACCAACGAGTATCCAGAAAAAAATAAACAGGCAGTAAAGCATGATATTGGCGATCTGGCTGAACATGCGGATACGCATGGACGCAATCTGACCGCCCTGGGTCATATCCTTTGCGTTAAAACTCATGATGAAACTCCGGGAAAATCTGGAACAGGGCAGAAAAGGATGATGTGGGAAACAGACCAGGTGTACCCTGTATGCCGGTGGTGATACCCGCCTGCAGCCCTGCCGGAAGAGACCTTCTCTGTAACAATGTCAGTCAGGCGCAATACTTCAGACCAGTCACTCCCGTGCGGAAACTGGATCTGAATAAAAAGGCGTACCCGTTCACGGTGATCCAGAACTGTGTCCGGTTCATAAAAACGGCCACTGTCAGGAGAAACACGGGACGTTTTATTGATGAGATCATACTTATCGGCAGGAGACTGCGATGACAGAGACCAGGTAATATTTTCGCCCTGATGACCATCAATACGACTGCTCCCCGGCGTCCATGCAATTTCCTGCGCACTCGCCACGATGATCTCCCTGGAGACTTCTGCCAGCTTTCTGGGTGTACAGAGTACCGGTGCCAGCACACACAGGGACAACAAATTACAGCTGACCGCCTCCGGTTTAAGCAAATTGCTCCCGGATTTTTCAGGAAAAGATATTTTTCCCAGTATTTCAGTTAATTTCTTATGCCTGAGAGAATTAATAAAGTACATGATAAGCATCATGAGAAACAATATAACAATAAGCCCTCCGATAACCACTAAAAGGTCAGTATCAATATTATTGCTGTACAGATAGTCTTTAGTGGTCACTGTATTATCCTGTATCACCGGGGGGTATTCAGTTACAGGCTTCTCAGTAAATTGATTATTCTCACCAACATATTCAGCGATATTGTCTGATGTCATAATGACTTTCTCCGGAAGATCCCGGCTTCGCCGGCAACACTTCACGGTCGCACAAAGAATTTGCACAACCGCTCAGTGTTTTCATATTTATTTCGGAAACGCCGGGGAGAAATAAAATTTATTTTATTTCTTTCCGGGGTTGGACAACGAGCAAAGCGAGGCGTCAGTCAGGAGGCCGGTCAGACCAGCCTCCGGAAGATAATCAGAGAATATTTGCGATTGATTTGGCCAGCTGGTCTTCGAGAACAGGCTTCGCCTCTTCAAATTTCAGGTTAACCTTGTTCGCATTTGAGACCACACGGGTCTGGTATTTATGCTGGTTACCCGTTTCAGTACTGGTCTGAATTTTCGCACCGGATGTGCCCTGACGCAGGGCGGCAACATTATCCGTTGTCACCGTTGCCTTAGTACGCTCTGCAATCTGCACATCCGTGATCATGGTATAGTTCACATCTTCCACCATCGCATCTGCAGCCATACCCACCAGACCAGCAGCAAGGCCCACACCGAGTGTGGCACCGGCAGAATTTGAGTTATAGCCGGTAATACCGGCACCTAACGCTGCACCAACAGCTGCGCCTTCATAACCACGGTTCAGCCATCCCTGAGACTCCCGCAGATCCATCTTATCAGCCTTCAGCACATTCGCCTGAATCCAGTAGTAGGCTTTATCCGGAGAAGTCACCACCTGATATCCTTTTGCTTTCACAGCATCAGCAATTTTGCCCTGCAGCCCACTCATGTCTTTATCAGACGTGTTTTTGATCTGCAGAAATACCGTGCGTTCGCTGTCGGGTTTAAGCCAGATGGTCTCACTCATCTGAGTCTTCACCTCAAGGTTACGCTTCTTGATTGCTGTGCTCATCGCACCACACCCTGAAAGGGCCAGAGTGGAACTGACCAGTGCAACCATCATTAATTTTTTTGTTTTCATCAAATTACCTTTTTTACAAACTACAGTTTTCTTATTGCCTGTCATAATAATCCTGCCAACGAGTCCCAAAAGTATTTCCCGCTGAGTCAAAGCCTCCATGCATAGGATATCCGGTTGAAGGGTTATAGTAGGTCGTTGGGGGCTGTTCAATGCCCCCGAAGTCTAACTTTTCACTCCCATCATATTGGTTTTTGAGTTGATTTTGACCCCATTTTTTTATGCTTATGCAACCACTAACTCGCCTTAATTCGTATAGTGTACCAATGATAAAAACCATCAGGCTTAATAACGGAGAGAGTAAGGAAGATACTGGCATCGTTATATACCAAACGCCTTTACTGAATTTAAACTCATCCGACACATTCCGTTTTTTTCGTATTTGAGAGAACAACCATATAAACAGTCCCTGCCATAGCACTATGAAGAACAGCATAAAAACTGTTTCGGCCTTCCCCCAACCAACCAGATAGCAGGCGATAAACTGTATCACCGTTACCAGAGCAATATGGGCTAGACATCTCATTATCATCTCCCAAACACAGCATTATTACTTATACTTATCCTGATACTCCTTTGCCCTTTTCATCAGTTCCTGTGGACTGTCAGCCCCGGGCATTCTTTCCTGAACCGACTTTTCTTCATTATATTTATTATTCTGAGATAATGCCTCTGTTTTATGGTGATTCTGTAGTTCAGAATACTGTCCTCTTACAATATTTTCCTCGCCACGTATGCTGTTCTGAGTATCACCTATATTCCCTTTATATTCTGTGACCATATTATCAACCTGATGTTTTACATCATTACGGATATTACTGTCCTGCGTTCTTTGCTCAATAATGGCCTGATGTCCCTGATGGTCAGCAATAATATCCTGACTGCCACCACCCGAAGGTACGCTCTCCATTCCTTTACCAATATCGCCACGGGATTCCCGCCAGGCATTATCAACACCAGGCTGTATCTGTTCCTGCACAAAAGACCAGGCCATCGCCCGACGGCGTTCTGCAATCTCCGGTGAACTGGTATTTGTCAGAATAGCTTCTGCATCCTGTGGCGCGTGTTTCATTACATACTGTGCAAACTGTTGCGACAAGTCTTCACTCATCTGCCCACTCATGCTTTCAGTACGGGATGCCATTTCAGCATATTCATGGCTGCGAGTCATATTCGTCGTGTACTGGTCGTAACTCTGCTTCGCTGAATTCAGGGCTGCAGACAACTGATCCACACGGGAATCAGCATTATTGTCAGTATGGCTGCCGGACTCACTGACCTTGCGACTGGTAAAGTAATCGCTGGCCTCTTTAAAGTCTTGTGTAGCTCTGGCATCGATATCATGACGAGCATCATTGCTGGCCCGTGAACCACTGCTGGCCTGATGCGCATCATCATCACTCCAGTCAATGCCAGCCCGACCACCGCCTCTAACGCCTAATCCTCCACCAACACCAAGAATTTTAGGTTTAACCCCCCATTCAGCATGAGCATCGCCATACATCCCGGCAGAAGCTCTCGTACTTCTGGATGCCAGTTCCTGAGTCGCCTGCTCATTACTGATATTATGCGCCTTCGCATAGCTTTCCATTGCACTGCGCATACGGCTGGCCATCATGGAATCCTGTGCACTCATGGTGCTGTCAGCGCCACCGGTGACAGAATCACTGCTCCCCCGGTTAGAACCAAACTGACTGAGCGTGTTCCAGGCACTGGCAATACTGCTGCTGAAACCATGCAGGGCACTTTCTGCTCTGTTCGACGCCTCCCGGGCCATTTCCTGTTGTGCCGCTGCAATCTGACGCGTTGCATTGATACCAACCGGTAACCGGGACATCGCTCCGCTTGCATCCATCACCATATTACCGTCACGGGTCTGTGTGGCAGTTGCGCCACTGCCGGTCTGGTACATCATCTGACCAAACGACGTGGTGCTGTTGGTGCTCCAGCTGAAGCCGTTCACGTTTTCCGTCTGCATGTTGCCGTAGGAGTAATTACCGTCAACCACACTGCCTGCTGCACTGGCCGTCGGACTGATAGAGGAAGAGGCGAAGTGGCTGTACACGCTGGAAAAACCTGCGCCAAGGCCTTTTACCATCATCCATGACAACGGGGGGATCATGGCTGAAAGATACCCGGCAGTAGAGGCCAGGTCAGAGTATTTCAGCTGTATCTGAGAGAGTTCAGACAGCACGACCGGCGCACCATTCATCTTCGCATAGAATGTCATGGCACTGTTCAGAATGGCATACAACAACGGCCAGGTCTGCAGCCACATCAGGGCAAACACATAGCCTTTCAGGACGGACAGTGTCAGTTTGTTGAAGACAGCTGCCAGTACCAGAAGCGGGAAAATACCAATGGCAATTCCCGTCAGGATAGTCTGTACCATTGGCAGGTTTCGCATTGTCACATGACCGATAGAGACATGCGCCAGACGTTGCTTCTCCATCGATGACGTGGTGGCCAGATTCACCAGGCTGGCGGTGTCACCATTACGGGCGGCATTACTGGTGATACCCTCTTTCAGGGCATTTATTGTGACGTTCTGGCGCATAATCTGGCTGGCAGACTGACTGGAGCCGTAGAAATAACTGTAACTGTCACTGACCAGTTGTCTGAATAACAGGTCCGGGTCCGGTCTGCCGCCAAATATCTGCTGCACATAATAATGCCAGGTCTTGCCTCCCGTCTTTGTATCGAGATTCAGCCTGTCTTTCAGCGTGACCGACGCATCCTTACAGGTTATGAAATTATTATTGTTGTCATAAACGCCCCGTAGCGGGCTGGGTCGGGAAAAAATCAGCGTGTAGGGGTCAGCGGAGGCCATCAGATCTTCCAGCGTGTATTTATGATTCAGGTAAATATCACCCAGCACGCAGTTCTGGACGTAGTCCTGGAACAGATTGATGATTTCCGGATTCCGGGACAGGAAATCGGTGCTTTTCACAATCAGATTCGCCCCGAACAGCATGCCTGTCTTGCTGTAGGTGACGCTGTCCGGTTGGGTGAATATCATCTCGTAGCTGACCACCATTGCATGCCCGATACGTGTCGTCAGTGAAAGTGGCATCGCCAGACCGACCGGCACATTATCCACCCGATGGACTTTGACCAGGTCACTGTTATCAATAATCTGCACCGATGTACGGACATTAACCAGCAGGCTGATAAGCACAAACACGGCCACCCAGCCCAGCAAATCCATCACGTTGTGCCGCTGTACCCACATCACGGCCACCGCGAGAACAGACAATGTGAGCGCAATTTTTTCGATGGAATCCCAGGTCCGCGTACTCATAAATGCCGCAATGGCGTTCAGGTTATTCCGCAACCACTCACCACCGGCAATCACATAAACTTCATTCACAGTGAATTCCCTCCGAAGTGATAGTTGTTCTGGTAACGGCTGAGCATACGGGCGGAAAGCTGCTGGCGCATGTAGCTCATCTGACGTTCGACAACCAGCAGCGCATCCTGCTGGACCTGTACCTGGCTCTGGAAAATGGCAATCTGTTGCTGTGCCTGATTCAGATTCTCCAGAACATTGTCCATCACAGCCTGCGGATAGTTCCCGGTGGCAATCATGGCCCGGGCCTGCTGAAGCAGTTCCTGAATGTACTGGAGCATGATGTCGTAGCCGATATAGTCCGTCAGCTGGTAAACGACGCTGTTGGACACACCGAGCATCTGCGGGTCAATCAGATATTTAAAAACGGGAATGGTGGTGCTGGAAATAAACCCCTGTTCCCGGGCGTCAAGCGGAGTGTCACTCACTGCTTTATTCTGAATACTGGTGAGCAGTTTTGTAATCTGTGACTTCAGGGCTTTATCCCGGGCGATGGTCACATTTGCATCCGCCACCACCTTCAGACACTTGTCCGAATCGTTGCAGTGGTAAATTTTTGCCGTTCCCCCCTCCATAATCGCCCGGAGGATATCGCGGTCAGTGGTACGCGCCGGCAGGGGGGTAATCTCGCTGTCTTCCCCAAAAATCAGCGTACCGGTGAGCGTCATGATAAATTCTTTCAACTCTTTGTTGCCGTCAAACATTCTGTTTTTTTTCAGCGCCTCCCATATGATATTCTGGTTTTTCAGCACCCGCTCCTTGTCCTTGTCGCTGGCTTTGTCACGAACAGATGAGGACTGCCCTCCGACCGTGCACCCCTGACGAGATGCGGCCCAGTCGGCGAAGATATTGCTTTCACTGCCAATGTCCTGACAAACTTTCTGCTGAGATTCCTGCGTCTGAGGGAACAGCCCCCCCACAAGCCCCTGTGCCACCTGACAGGAACTGAGGTTCATACTGTTAATGTCACTTGCCATTTTCTGCAGGAAGTCTTTTGCGGTTTTTATTTCCGGCACCGTTGTCTGCAGGGCAAGGTCAAAAAAGTAACCGGCAGCATTGCTCATAATCTGCTTAACAAAACGCTGCAACTGATCGCCATTAATAAAACTGAACGAGCCGAGATAGGCGTCGATGCCGCCACATCCGGCATTGATATCCGGCAGCGTCATGGAAATCAGCTGGATATTTTTGACCTGGGTGCGGGCATACAGGGAGCCACCATAGGCATACCCGGCGGCCTGCCCCTGCCAGACGCCCGGCTGTGTGGTATTGGAGGCGAAGCCCAGCTTGTTAAAGAACTGATTCATATCGCTGTTCACATCCGCTGACGCTGCGGGTGTGAACGTCAGTAAAGCGGCACAAAGAACCAGAAGAGGTTTAATGCGAAGCATTATTGCTGCCCTCCCTTAATGTGTTCTCCCGGCGCATACGGCGTTTCAGCAGGAATATCCGGACACCCCCAAATATTATTTCGCACAACGGCGACAGAGAAGCCGCAGCAAGAAAACCAGCTGCAAGCGCATATAACATAATCGGAATGACATACATCAGGGTGTTCCACATATAACGAAAATTATTTAATTCCGGGTCAGCTTTCCACGAATCAATACCGGCACTGAAAAAATCATGCATAACGTTCCTTACAATCAATCCGGCAGCAAAGAAAACCACAAAAAGCCAGAAGTATTTTTTTGCATTATCACAACCACGTTCAATCTCCCTTTCAATTTGTTTGATTCCCGGTTCTGTATCATTTATTTTTTCTTTCATCATAAGTTCCCTCTGATATTTCTGATGATTCATGCAGACAGGTCATGCGGCTGTAATATATTTCAGACACCGAAATCCATCCCACAATTGCCCCCACAAAAAACACAACAGAAACAGAAAAGGTAAGACACAGCGAAACGACAATTTCCACAGGGCTGGCGGGATAAAAAAGCCCCTGACGGATAAAGGGGATATTCAGGCTGACGATTATTCCCGTCGCGATGCCGGATATTCCGGCAATGAGTAACACCACCTGCTTATTTCGCACCTTTTTCCTCTCCGTATATCTGCAGAACGGTATCCATCCGCGCCATAAAACTGGCGGCATCCGTTGCCCCCTGCAAAAGCGGTAATGCCTCAAGTGTGTTGACGTTGACCAGGAAGGTGGTCGGTGTGGCCACCGGGATATTCGGGAAGAAGGTCTGCATCACGTCCGGTGGCACCGGTAATGCTTCCGGAAAGGCGGTATCACCCTGACCATCCAGGGTGTAGGGAAAAACAGAAAAGCCGTACTGCTGTGCCAGCTGTTTCAGTACCGGGTCAAACTGGTGACAGTAAGGGCAATGCCCCTGCATAAACAGCACCACCTTCCAGTCGGCCAGGTTAACCTGCCTGCCGTTGCTGAGGCGGAACCAGCGGGGAGCCGGCTTTTCTGTTCTGGCTGATGTGTCTGCTGCCGGTTGTGCAGGCTGCACGGCCATACCCTGCGGATTCCAGAGTCGTTCAATTTCATCCCGGGTGGAGGCCTGCACACCTGTGGCCATCATCAACAAAATGACCGGCAGTAATTTAGTGAGAGACATGTCCGCCCTCCTGCTGCCCTTCCATCATGGCCTGTTGCCTGGCTTCCAGTGCCTCACGCTCTTCCAGGCTGACACGTGCAATCCATGCATCCAGCACCTGGTATGCGCCGAACAGCACAAGGATGGCCGCAATCAACTCCGCCAGAAAAAAAGCCATCCAGGGTTTGCTGTAAACAAGACGGGCGACGATATGAAACCAGACACCCAGAGCAAATACCCACATTCCCGTAATATCAAGCCGGGGTAAAGAGAATCTGCATTTACTTATCATGTTAAACTCCGGTTATTATTTACATGAGAATATTCATGTCTGTAATATTCGCGTTTGTGTGATATTAATCAGATCAACCTCATTATTTTGTATGGTTTTTATTACCGTTTTATATGACTTAGCCTGTCATAAGCCCCTTATAAAAAACCACATCACTCCGGACCATGCTGATGACAACATAATACAGATAAATATTCTTCTGAACCTGTCGAAGCTCGTAACGTTCGGTAATGAGCCAATAACCATTGGAACAACCATTGCTGCGCCCTGATTCATAATTGCACCACACAGAAACCAGAGACTGGCGGTAAGCACATATAAACACGCGATATTAATAACAAGGAAAACCAGTGAGCTCAGGAGAAACATTTTCCTGTCATTACGCTCAGAAAAGAAATAACCGGCAATAATGACAAATATTAAGGAAGGTGCGAATAAGCAGGTCATTTCTTCCCAAGCTGACTCGCTGATTAAAATTTGGTAATGACTCCAACTTACTGATAGTGTTTTATGTTCAGATAATGCCCGATGACTTTGTCATGCAGCTCCACCGATTTTGAGAACGACAGTGACTTCCGTCCCAGCCTTGCCAGATGTTGTCTCAGATTCAGGTTATGTCGCTCAATGCGCTGAGTGTAACGCTTGCTGATTACGTGCAGCTTTCCCTTCAGGCGGGATTCATACAGCGGCCAGCCATCCGTCATCCATACCACGACCTCAAAGGCCGACAGCAGGCTCAGAAGACGCTCCAGTGTGGCCAGAGTGCGTTCACCGAAGACGTGCGCCACAACCGTCCTCCGTATCCTGTCATACGCGTAAAACAGCCAGCGCTGACGTGATTTAGCACCGACGTAGCCCCACTGTTCGTCCATTTCAGCGCAGACAATCACATCACTGCCCGGCTGTATGCGCGAGGTTACCGACTGCGGCCTGAGTTTTTTAAGTGACGTAAAATCGTGTTGAGGCCAACGCCCATAATGCGGGCGGTTGCCCGGCATCCAACACCATTCATGGCCATATCAATGATTTTCTGGTGTGTACCGGGTTGAGAAGCGGTGTAAGTGAACTGCAGTTGCCATGTTTTACGGCAGTGAGAGCAGAGATAGCGCTGATGTCCGGCAGTACTTTTACCGTTACGCACCACGCCTTCAGTAGCTGAGCAGGAGGGACAACTGATGGAGATGGAAGCCACGGGAGCACCTCAAAAACACCATCATACACTAAATCAGTAAGTTGGCACCATTACCTAAAATTTCGCGGATCTGGGCCGATTTTTTTCCCGCAAACACATCGAATCAGCCTATTTAGGCTATTTTTTCCACCATTTCTGGCGTTATTTCCGGTTTTTACTGAGATCTCTCCCACTGACGTATCATTTGGTCCACCCGAAACAGGTTGGCCAGGGTGAATAACATCGCCAGTTGGTTATCGTTTTTCAGCAGCCCCTTGTATCTGGCTTTCACGAAGCCGAACTGCCGCTTGATGATGCGAAACGGGTGCTCCACCCTGGCACGGATGCTGGCTTTCATGTATTCGATGTTGATGGCCGTTTTGTTCTTGCGCGGATGCTGCTTCAAGGTTTTTACCCTGCCGGGACGCTCGGCGATCAGCCAGTCCACATCCACCTCGGCCAGCTCCTCGCGCTGTGGCGCTCCTTGGTAGCCGGCATCGGCTGAGACAAATTGCTCCTCTCCATGAAGCAGATTACCCAGCTGATTGAGGTCATGCTCGTTGGCCGCGGTGGTGACCAGGCTGTGGGTCAGGCCACTCTTGGCATCGACACCAATGTGGGCCTTCATGCCAAAGTGCCACTGATTGCCTTTCTTGGTCTGATGCATCTCCGGATCGCGTTGCTGCTCTTTGTTCTTGGTAGAGCTGGGTGCCTCAATGATGGTGGCATCCACCAAAGTGCCTTGGGTCATCATGACGCCTGCTTCGGCCAGCCAGCGATTGATGGTCTTGAACAATTGACGGGCCAGTTGATGCTGCTCGAGCAGGTGGCGGAAATTCATGATGGTGGTGCGATCCGGCAGGGCGCTATCCAGGGATAATCGGGCAAACAGGCGCATGGAGGCGATTTCGTACAGGGCATCTTCCATGGCACCGTCGCTCAGGTTGTACCAATGCTGCATGCAGTGAATACGCAGCATGGTCTCCAGCGGATAGGGCCGTCGGCCATTGCCCGCCTTGGGATAAAACGGCTCGATGACAGCGGTCATATTCTGCCATGGCAAAATCTGCTCCATGCGGGAGAGGAAAATCTCTTTTCGGGTCTGACGGCGCTTAGTGCTGAATTCACTATCGGCGAAGGTGAGTTGATGGCTCATGATGTCCCTCTGGGATGCGCTCCGGATGAATATGATGATCTCATATCAGGAACTTGTTCGCACCTTCCTTAACAGAACAACACCTGTAAACATTTTCAAATAATCTTCACTCATAAATCAAATCCGCGATTAAAATTTTGGTTTAAAATCTTCAGAAACGTTCAGGAATTGTTTTGCCAGGTCGTCCTGCGAAATAAAGCCGTATGATAACGGGCGAACACTGCCCTGTTTCGGGTCAACCAGCATCATGGCCGGGAAATATTTCACGCCGAGGCGCTGCGCCTGCCCCTGGTCAGTCCGGGAATCCGGCAACAGCGGATTAATCACGCCATCCACGGAAACGGGAATAACACTCAGACCATACGTATCCCGGAAGCCATTAATGACCTGCGCCAGCTGCCCGTCGATGGGGTCCTGCCCCCGGTAAAAAAACATGATGCCGTAGTATTCAGCCAGTTTCGCAATGGCCTGTCGCTGCTGCGCCTGGTCTGCCGCCAGCTGGTTCCGTACCGTGCCGTTGTAATGGCTGTACTGCAGGTTATAGTCCAGTTCGGGATGTGCCAGCATGGCCTTTTTAGCACTCATGGTGAAAAGCCCGGCCTGCTGAGTCCAGTAATTCTGCAGCCGGAAATATTTCACAAAATTATCCACGCCGGGATACAGAATGGCTTCGTACAGCGCCCGCTTTGTTGCCGTCTGCAGCGCGGCCAGTTTCTGCATAATATCCGGCTCCTGACGGGGGGCTGCAGGTACAGGTTTATTTTCTTTTTCCTTTGGACTTATTTTCTCGTTATACCACTGCCAGCCTGCATCTTTCCCTGACGCCGGAAAAATAAAGCAGCAGAGTAACAGTGGCAGTAATGCTTTATTCATCTTCATTCCTTTCATCATTTTTTCTTTCATCAGCTTTCTGCAGGCCAGTCAGGGCAGAAAAACAAAAATACAGAATAAACAGGAGCACACCGGAGTAAAGGATAACGAAAGCAGCGGCAAGCATCCCGTCTGCCGTGGTTTCTTTTACCGTATCCCACGACCAGATAATTACCGGAGAAATGACAATCGCTGTAATCAAAAGCCGGATAAGAAAATCAACAAGACGATTAGAAGTGAATATGACTTTCATCATTTCCCCCGGTTATTTTCCATTTCTTACTGTCCTGCCTGTTTCAGCTGGTCAGCAATCTGCTCTTTCACTTTCTGCGTCAGAACGCCACTGTCCGGGATTTTCTGGTTATTCATCAGGTCTTCGTAGAAGTTAGTGAAATCCAGTCTGTCGAACTGAATTTTCTGCAGCTCATCAACCGTAATCCCCCGACAGTCAGGATGCTTCGCACTGCCAAACCCGATACGCAACTGCCCGTTACGCCCCTGCTGCTGGACTATCTGCGCCAGCTTCGAATCAAACTGGCAGTAGCTGCGCTTTTTCTGCAGGCAGACCCCCAGCACCTTTTTCGAACAGAACTCACCCACACTCACCGTCAGTTTATTGTCCTTTGCCTTTCCCAGCGCCTTTTCTTCACTGTTGCACTTCGCCAGCCCCACATCCTGACCCCAGCCGCCATCCTTACAGCAGTTACTGAAGCCGGCTGCGGCCTTACGGCAGAATTTCGCCTCACCCGTGAAAGCCCTGACATCCACACCATTCAGGGCGGCAACATCCTTACCTGCGGCGGCAAGCGCAGCCAGCTGTGATACTGCTTCACCAAAATCACTGCTTTTTCCGCTCTGTGCCTTATCGCATTCACCGTCAAGGCAGAAGACATCACCACCACAGACCATCACTTTTCCTGATGTTTTTGACTCGCAGGAGTACGTGGCGTACTCATGCAGACAGGTTCCCTCATCGGAATAAAACGCGCACTGACGTGAGGCCAGCGTACAGGCCGGATTATCGACATATTTCTGACAGGTGCCGTTATCTGCGGACTGAGTGACATATTTATCCCGGTATGCCCAGCATGCCTGTGTGATGCTCCAGGGTTTACCTTCCATCACACCCGTTTTCGTACCACCCGGCTCTGAACACTCAGTGCCTTTCAGCACGCCATCCGCTTTATTAAACGGACAACTCTCCACCCACTCCACCCGGGGAACCCATTCTTTATCACGGACCTTCATCCTGAGTTTCAGCGTAAAGGTGGAAGCACCACTGACAAGCGATTCATAGACTTTCCTGTCACCATTCCCGTGCGGGAGGCAATTACCGTTTGCAGTACAGCCACTACCGGTCAGAACCTGCCCCTGTGTGACAGAAAACCCGGAGGGCACAGGTATGGTGAAAGTCCCGCTCTGTCCTGTAACCAGTTGCACATTAAAGGTTGTGTTCATAAAGTCGTAACGGGAGTTAAGGAAATATAGCCCTGCATGAACCGATAGCGAGGCACTTTCCACTGTCCCGGCAACAGGTACGGTAACGCTGAACACCAGTTTCAGACCGTTCATACTGAACCGGAACTGTGAGTGCGGTATCGTCACCTCACGATATTCATCCGTGTACTTCCAGTCTCCGGTGATACTGGCAGTCCGGGAGCAGTATTCCTCCACCATCGTGTCCCGCTCACAGGTATAGTTTGTGAACTCACTGCGGTTTATCTGCTGCGCACTGCACTGCTGCCCGGTGTTTCCCACAATGCTGTCAGCCCGGTTCACCACATCCCTGCCGGTCTGGATAAACGGCGCATCCGGTGAAAGAATGTCTTTCGGCTTGTTCATGAATGACTCTGTGATAGTTTTTCCGGTTTCACCGGTCGCCCATTCCGTGGTGCCGTCATTTTTCAGGCCGCCATCCCCGCCGGCAGTCACGCCACCGTAATATTTTGTCTCGTCCGGATTCGCGTTATAGCCGGGGATACTCTCCTGTGGCTTAAAGCCCTGAATACTGCTGCTTCCCTGCCCTTTGATCTGGTGAGCAAAATCAGAACCGGCCCGGTAATCACTGTTGCTGTCAGCCTGTGCCATACCGGTAACCAGAGCCAGTATCAGAGGTAAAATACGTTTCATTTCCCGGAATCTCCTTTCCCTGCCAGTAAATCATGAGCCACCTGCCGGCAGTCACCCGTGGCGGCCACTTTCTCCAGCGCCTGGCCGACCCGCAGATTTCCCCGGATGATGTCGTATCCCTGACTGCAGAACACCACCAGTGCCGGTACGCTGCGAATGCCGTACTGTGAAAACAGCGTCGGGTCGATCTGAACACCATCAGTTGCGCCGTCTTTCACCAGGGACAACACGGCTTCAGCGGTGGTCTTCAGGTCATTGTTCACCATGCCCCGCAGTGTGGCCGGAATACCGTAGTGCCGGGTTTCGCCCAGCATCCGTTTCAGCCCCTCTTCGGGAATGGAGAAGGACACAAAGTACACGGCGCCCTGCTGTGGTTTATCCTTCTGAGCAGCCTGCTGTTTACGGACCAGTTCATCGAGAAACTGGTTATCGGAATGCTGAAGGGGATTCGCCCTGACCTGCTGCTCTGCCCATGCCTGCAACTGTATGTCCGGCTTTTCACGTAACTGCTGACTCAGTGTTTCCTGCTGCTTCAGGAACTGGCGGTTTTCAGTTGTGTTCACATTTTCTGAAGCATGAACAGCAAGATGCATCCCTGCTGTCAGAGCAAAAAGTGCAAATATTTTCCGGTTCATGATATTTCTCACTTTCTGCTATTTACAGGCATGAACTCATCAGAAAAAAGATAATTGAGAAAAACAGCCATAAACACACATGTAAATGTCACCTTCAGATATAATCTGACAAGTGTCACTTGTTCTGATATATCTGCCTTCTTCCATTCATGAATAATTTCAGCGAGAAAACTGTCAGGTGCAAAATAAAATAATATAACAGGCACCATTACAAGACCAAAAGGAAATAAATTTAATGTTCTGCTTATCAGCCTGAGCAGCACAGCACCTATTTTCCTGAGGTGCTGAATATATTTACTGTCCATTGTTGCCATTTTCATTTCCTCTTATTCATTAAAATGATTTACAGGAATACACAGTTACGTTTACGCCACATCAGGTAGCCGAAGTTTTTCTTTGTGTTGGGCGGATTTTTTCCCGTCTCCCAGCGCATCACACTGCGCCCGAACGGATGGCACTGTCCGCTGTCCGGATACATATTCACCATCTGATAACGCCAGCGTTCTTTGGGCAGGATTGGGGACGGATATTCATTACAGACGGCGTTATTTTTCCCGATGGTTTCCATAATCATGCCCTGACGGTGCAGCTTGAATGCCATGCGTTCACTGACCAGCAGGGAGGACTGCAACGGACTGGACTCATTACTCACCCAGCCATTGAACGGGTACATACTGCCCTGCGAACCGGCACACCAGAACAGAACATCGAGAGGCATATTAAAGGCACTGGCAATGGCATCTGCTGCGCAGGCCCCCTGTGCTATCGGATTGGCAAAAATGACGGCTTCCGGGTTGAGAATGGTGGTCAGGCTGCTGTCCGTCCAGGTGGGGTCGATTTCAGAAAGATAAGCGATATCCAGGTCACCACCTTCCAGACAGCCCAGCGATGTGATGATGTTCAGCCAGTACGTCAGCGGGTATTTGTACCAGTGAACGTGATAGAACGCCCCGTTCACCTGCTTCTCATCCTTTTTCGCCGTTCCCTGTGCCGTTTTACCAAAAGCCGGCAGGCTGAAGCCCAGGTTCACCATGCATCCCGGTGACCGGGTGACGTCCGTCAGCGCCATCGGCTCCCAGTAACCAATGGCCAGCCCGATACGCCTGAACAGCGGCGGCGGTGCCGGACAAATCTGAATAGGCATCGACGGGTTCGCCGTGTCGGGGACCTTACCCTGGCTGACTTTGATACTGCCCAGCGAGAGCGGGAAAATACAGCTCCAGCAGATATCCGTGATCGGGTTTACAAAACGCCCCTCACAGGCAGAATCCGCAGACGCCGCAGGGACATGACCGGCGAGAAGGAATAACATCAGCAGCCACAGTCTTCGCTTCATTTTCTGCCCTCCTCTGCCGGAATAAATTCCACCTTCAGGAAGCGATCGCCGGGAACGGCGCTCACCCGTGCCGGGACCTGATCAATGCCGAGGCGCTGGCAGAGCACACCGTTCTGGTCAAAGTAAATACGGCTGTCCAGCGCTTTCTGCATCTCCGGGATACTGCCCTGCACGAGGATAATTTTGCTCTCCAGTGTGGGCGGCGTCTGGCGTTTCATCCAGGCCACCTGCGCCGGATCATCGCCATTGATGAAATACAGCGTCTGGTTAAAAGGAACATACTGCAGCGGATTCATCACTTCACCCTGACGGGCAAACACCCGCCCTTCGTTATCCCGGATATCCGCAGCCAGTCTGACGGACGGGTCAAACAACCGGCTGCTGTATTTCTCCGTGCGTCCGATACCGGGCACGGCAGGGGGCCGCAGACTGTTACGGATCACCCGCTCCTTAAAGGCATCCATTTTCCGGCCCATCTCACCGGACTGCTCCAGTGCCGTCAGGCGCTGCATGATCACCGTCAGCATGTCCGGCTCCTTTACCGGCCACAGATCGCCCCAGGTGCCAAGATCGGCGGCGGCCACACTCTGCCCCCATATCAGCAGGGCAATCAGCCCCCGGCATCTCATGGTTCCGCTCTCATTCGCCGGGCAATATCCTGCTGGATTTCCCGGGTGATATCCGGAGCCCCCTGTACCACGGCAGGCGACACCAGAATGACCGCGTGGTGTTTCTGCTGCCACGCCTGCAGGCTGGCTTCCAGTGCCGTGTTAAAACGCGCTGAAAGGGCTTTTGACTGTGCTTCTGACAGTTGTTTCTGACTGGCGCTGTCAAAAAATGCATCCACAGTCTGTTTCATGTTGAAGGCGGCAGTCACCGGTGCGTTCAGTCTGACAATGCCGTAACTGACGGCTGCGTTCAGTAACACCATTGCCAGGCATCCCGGCACCGTCCACCACCAGTGGCTGCGTCGGGGGGCTGTAACATCAGTCGTTTTTTGCGTTGTGGTCATGCAACACTCCTGTATTTCTCATGTTCTTCCAGCCAGGCTTCCAGCGAAGCCATCTCCGGCCCTGACTTCTTCCACGCCAGCTGCCACACCGCCTCATGAATACTCAGCCCCTCTTTACGTTTCTGCTGCACAAACTCAAAATCCGGGCCGTCAGAGCTGTACATGGCGCGACTTAACGGGTCCACAAACAGGCGGTGCCAGGAGGAATGGTTTTCCACCTGCAGCAGGAAGGAACTGAACCACTGGTCTCTGGCCGCACCAAACTTACCAATCATGTCGCGCTGCAGTGGCTGGAACTGGTCCGGATACAGCTGGTTGTATTTTGCGAACTCCTTCGCACTCTGTTTGAGGATAATTTTGTAGGAGGAGTTACCCCATGCCGCACGGGCCGCACTGGAGGCCTTGTCAGAGTCAAAGTCGACGATGTTCTGTGTGATGGTGATATAAGCACCGGTATGACGACGGGCGGTACGGTAACCTTTCTCAATAAACTCACCGACCTTGTAATTTTTGAAGTCCAGCAGACGCCAGCCTTCATCAATGACGTTCAGTTTCTTGAGGTTACGCGGCGTGCGGTACATCCTGTTCTCGATGTAGATAATCAGGGAGAACATCACCGCAACCAGCAGTGACGGACGGTCTTCCAGTCCGCCCAGCTCCAGCACCACCATTTTTGCGTCATCCCGCAGGGACGGCTCATCAGAGTTAAAATACTGACCGTAAGTGCCGTTGGCAGTGTACTGGTCAAGCAGCACAATCATTTCGTCCAGACGGCTGCGGATAGTCGGTGACCCGGCATACTGCTCGCTGTCACTGGCGTTTTTCAGGAAATCCACCACGTCATCAATACGTGCCCTGTTCTCTTTGGCCAGCCAGGAGGCCCTGACCGCCTGCAGCAGCAGACCTTCATGCACTTCATCCAGGTTACCGTTGGGGCTGGCCATCACTGACAACTGGTCACGGACACGCTCCGCTGACTGGTCGATATCGGTGATATTCGCAAACGGGTTAAAACGCAGGGTTTCACCGTCCAGATATACGCCACCCATGTTCTCACACAGGGACTTGTAGCCATCCCCCATGTCGAACACCACGGCAAAGCCCCCGGAGTCCAGCACGCTGCGGATAAGGGGCTGTATCAGTCCGGTTTTACCGGCCCCGGAGGTGCCACAGACCGCCATGTTGTAGTTGGTGTTATTCATCCCCCGGAAGAAAATATCGATAAACGCCAGCTGGTTACGGTAGGTGGGTGCCAGCAGACCTGCCGGTGTCAGGGGGTTATCCGCCACTAACGGCATCAGGTTGGCAACATTAAAGCTCTCTGCGCGCTGAACCACACCGGCCTCTTTCAGCTGTTTAAACAGCCCTTTCCCGGCCATAAAGGGCAGGCAGGTCAGGAAATTGCGCATGTGGTTAAAGCGCGGTGAAATCAGCTCAAAACCGTTTTTACGGAAGCTGTTCAGGATGTCCTGCTCCACTTCCAGTGCCGTTTCATTATTGTCCTTGCAGAAGGCTGTGATGTTGAGGAAGTAGGACACGACAGAAGACTGACCGGAGCCCAGCCGCTGACGCAGTTCCCCCCACTCCTTCGCCTCTTTCTCCACGGACGGAAACCATTTGGCATAGGAGGTCTTCGACTTTTTCTCCAGGTCCATGTACTTCAGGTTGGCTTCGCTGTGGGTTTTCACCTGGTCTTCCACCACCAGAGTCAGCGTCAGGATGAACGGACAGGAGATGGACAGTTCCGGGTTCAGCAGGTTGCTGTAGTTGTCGGCCATATTCCACAGGAAGGCGATTTCCGGGTTACGGGCCAGATGGAAATTCAGGATGCGGGCCGTGCTGTTCCTGCCGTTCTCACGCAGGCCCAGCGTCAGGTAATCAGCCCGGACTTTCAGGTCAAAACTGTCCTCCACACACTGATAATTCAGATCAGAATACGGGTCCAGCTGACGTCTTTTCGGGTACAGGGAGTCCGGGTTATGATTAATCATCTCCCCGACAATATCGATAAAGGCCTGTGCATCCACCGTCTGTGTGGCGATACTGGCCCCCTGTAACGACGCCCGGATGATTTTCACCAGGTTTTCCATTTCCAGAATGTCAGCCCGGCTTTTTTTCTTCGAGGGAGAACAGTACGAGAAGAATACCCGGTAATGGCGCAGGGTCAGGGGCAGATTCATCCCCTCCGGCAGCGGAAACTGTGTCGCTGCCGCGTTCATATAATAGGCACGGGTAATGGCGTTAAACCGTTCAGCCTGTTCACCGGACCAGGAGAACTCACGCAGCCCGTATTCAATTCTGTCACCAACAAGCTGGCTGGACTTCAGATGGATGCAGAACGGCACTCCGCGTGGCAGTTTGGTGCGCAGCATGTGGTCGAGCGCCTCCACAATGGACTCATTCGCCCCATTGATGGGAATGGCTTCCAGCATAAAGCCCATCGTGGTGTCATTCATGAACAGACCGGACTCCTGGTTGTAATCACGGTACGGCAGCAGACGGCTGAACTGCGGGAAGCTCATTTCGCCCAGAACTTCATTGGCCTTTGCGGATTCGTCAGGCAGTTTCAGTGCTGTGACGAGGGAGTTAACCGCCTGAGTGACGGCCTCAAGTGGGTTATTCACATGAATTCCTTAGTTGAAAAATAAAGCGAGAAATGCGGTAGCCATGAAGGGAATACCTGTAATTAACGCGCCATTTCCCGGCGCATATACAAAGATTTCGGTTTTCTGAATATCAACTCATGTTCATCCGGAATTAAATCAATATGTTCTGCGACTGACTTATGCATAATGTTTTCTCTGCTTTTCCTGATACGCCTGACATTCAACGCACAACGTCACACCGGGAAATATTTTCCGCCGGGCTTCCGGAATAGGATTTCCGCATGCTTCACAGAGATAAACAGGAATACCATGAACATTTATTTTCTGGCGTATCCGGTTTATTCCTGTCATGGTCAGTTGTTCTGTCACTGAATATGCTTCATCGGCTTCATCACTCACGGAATATTCCTCCCGACATGTTCTGACACGCTACCGCCCATCCCTTTTCACGCACAGGGCACTCGTTTTACAGGCAGATTTTGAATACAGAAAGCCCGCCGGCATTGCCGGCTGATATACAACTTCAGGGCCAGTTAATTAATACGTGGTTTTCCCCACGCAGACGGTTTAATAACAAAAAACACACTGGATGGCTGATGATAAACATCCTGATTATCAATATAAGGCGCTATCCATAATGCAGCCGTCTGCTCACCCGTTCTTAGCGGGCGGGGAGGTGTTACCGGCGCAACTGAACTGACCGGAACAATCGTTTTCACTTCCCGGGCAGCCGTAAACAACGGACGTGGTGCCAGCAGTTTCTGCTCCGGAAGTGCCGTCACCGCAGGTCTGCTGCCGGACGGAGGGGTCGCGGTGACGGTCTGCACCGGCATTGTCCGGAAGTTCCCTTCAGCCAGGCGCGGCAGTGATGCCGCAACCGGCTTTGCTTCTGAGGACTGCTCCAGTTCTTTGGCCTTCTCATTGGCCTGCTCCATCGTCATACAGGTATCGGATGTGGTGGCGTTACACTCAAATTCCGTACTGGTTCCGGCACAGCCGGAAAGTAATAACGTTCCCAGCAGAGGAATAAATAAAGAAATCTGTTTCATTACCCTTCTCCTTTTTTATTACTCTCCACAACAGCAGAAATTAACTCTACTGTCAGATTTGTTTTTCCTGCACAGGGTTGTCCGGAGACTACTGTATTTCCCGGAGAAGAAAATAAGCTCATCGACATACCCTTCTTCATCACACCGACAGCTGCCATATTAAAATTGTGCGGCAATGATTCAGAACCGAATTCCTTCAGTGCAGGAAGTACGATTCTTGTGGTGCAGTTACTGAGAACAGCATTCATAAAATCATCTGATACGCTTTTATCCGGTACAGAGCGTGCAGTAATAATATTACGCATGTTCATTTTTATCTCCGTTGTTTCTGTTTGCCCTGTCATCAGGGAAATAAACATGGCATTTCCTGATTTTTTCCGACAGAGAAGTATCTTCCGTATAAACTTCCTTCAGATGTTCATCTGCGGTTCCCACCCGGACACATTTCATTTTTCCGGGTCGCACCGGATATTTCCCGGTGATCGCTGCCAGCGAGACATACATCAGTGCCAGTGTTGCCCAGAATGCGGTGACCAGTTGCATCAGTGACCGGTCAGTCTCCCTGACATAATCTGCAGCATCAGCCGCGCGGTAATGGCAGATATCCTGTATTTCTGATCTGCCTGAAGAATCAGAGGAAGAAAACCAGCATTCACTGACCGGGAACTGTCCGGCAGGTGCTGTTTGTCTTACGAAGTTAATCTCCTTAACCAGTAATTTCCCCAGCGTGGTGTTGTCCTTCCATAAAACAAACAGAGCCATCAGGGCCATTGTGGCCAGCGGCCAGATAACCACAAACCTGACGACCCACAGCAGCCAGCGAACGACAAACGCCACACGGAATGTCAGTGCATCACCCGCCATTTCCGCCCTCCTTGCCGGCATCCCCGCCCTGCGGGTTCTTGTCTCCGGACATAAACTGCTGCGGATTCAGATTGCCCAGCTGCTTCAGCATCTGGTCGGTGTTAAAACCGTTCAGGTGGCTTTCTGCCGAGGGAGGATTCGGCACAGGGCTTTCCGGGTTACCCTCTTCCGCTGTACTCTGTGACTGCTCCAGCGCCATTTCCTCCACGGTTTTCAGCTGGAAGCCGTCCTGGAACACCACTGTCACTTCGTTGCCCGCACCAATCGGTATCACCGGGTGATACTGTTCGGCACGTTTGATGTAGTAGTCACTGAGCGTCTGTGCGGCTTTCGATGCGCCGCCACCGATACCCATTTTAAGGACATCGCCGGCCCCGTAAGCGGCTGTGGCACCCAGCCCGACAGCCGGCTGGGAGGCGCGCTCCATTCCCTGACCGATACCGTCAACAAATCCCGCGCCCCATGCCCAGCCGAGGATTTTGCCGTTACGCATCACCACTTCGCCCTTGATACCGTTTTTACCCCGGAAGCTGACATGCCCCTTAATCGGCATATCAATGGTTTTGCCATTCTTCAGGCAGCTGATATTACGGGTGCGAACAATAGCACGTTCACTGGAGACATCCCCCCAGGCTTCCAGCCCCACAAAACATCCCGTTGCGTCATACGTCTTGCTGTTCGGCATTTCCACCAGACCGGTGATACGCAGCTGCATCGGCACCGTGGATTCATTACCGGTGACTGAGGCATTGGCATCCGCCCCTTCAATCAGCATGGCTTTCGCAAAACTTCCTGACGGAATGTACGGCAGCGATGGTCCCTGTTTTCCCTCATTACGGGTAAACACCTTACGCTGTATCCGGTTAGGCACCGGCACAGACTGGTACATCACCTGTGGTGGTGGCGTGACACCATTCCCGGGATAAAACGCCGTCGGCGGTGGAACAGCAACGCTGCCCTGCGGCGGGAAGGATACGGGGGTGTTTCCCGGCTGTGGTTCGCCTTCCGGCCCGGGCGGTGAGGCTGGCGTCTGCGGTACAGGCTCACCGGTCGCCGTGACGGGATTAGCACCCAGGGCTTTTACCTGCTCTGCCAGGGCGGCATTGTCCTGTCCCAGTTTTTCAATACGACGCTGGTCATCACCGCGCTGTTTGTTCAGGACATCCAGTTCACGACGGATTTCCTCATACTGCTTCTGCATCTGCGCTGCCGTCACCTGCATCTCTGTGGTGGCATGCTGACGCACCTTGTCATCAAAGGTCGTATCCACCACACCGGTCATATCCGGCACAGGCTCCTGTTCAGCCACGGTTTCCCCGTTACCGGACATGTCCACATCAGACAGATACAGTGCCCCACCAATCGCGGAGGCTGTACCGACAACCACAATCCCCAGCCACAGGTACTGCTTGCGTTTCACAATGGTGTTGATACTGGCCATCAGTTGCCCTCCCCGTCACGGATGACATACACATCCATGCACGCACCTGCCAGTAACTGGCTGGCAGGCTGGCTGAACATCACGGCACGGGTTCCCGGCTGCCAGAAGTCACTTTCCCGGATATTCAGGGCAGACAGCGTTTTATTTTCCACGGCAAAGCGGACCATCTTCAGGTGATTCCCCGTCCATACGGCATCTGCCACTGAAGACAGCCCCGCCGGGGCCTGCAGGGTTTCCTTTGTCACAGGAACCTGATACCAGCCTGCAGGTAATTTTCCGCCACGGACAGCCTGGCTGATGGTCACAAGCAGGGATTCGTAAGGCGTGGACGTTTCCCACGCACCGGCTTCTTCTCCGGTTCCGCGCAGGTCACTGACCAGCTGAATGGTACGCCCCGCGCCTTCACGGGGAACGGCCTGAATGGAAAGATTCAGACCACGTTCTGTTTCCAGAATGAACGTAAAGGGCTTTTTGTTGACGGTGGCAACCACCACACCGCCGGAGGCGGTCTGCTCATTATTGGTCAGGGCACCATCCAGACTGTTCACGGCGATAATCCGGTCACCGGGAACGGTAAACAGATTCGGGCTGGTATTGCTGATGGCAATACTGGCCTGACCACCGTTCACCATTGGCACCACGGTGGGGGACAGCGTACCGTTTGCGGCCATCACGCTGCAGGAAAAAAACAGGCTGCCGAATATTATTGCCGTATTATTTTTTCTCATCGTCTGTTTCCCCGAAATTATCCAGCCAGGTCACCCCGTTTTCCCGCTTCAGAATAAGGATGTAATGTTTGATATCAGTGAAAGGTTTTGAATCACCAATCCAGGTTTTAAGCACACCACGAATTTCCACACGGCCATACTGAGGCCAGACACGAACACTGGTCTGGAAAAAGGCTGAGTTCACGTTATCGTTTTTAATACGCTTCGCTTCTTCAGCCAGAATAACTTTCATCTGGTTCTGTGCGCCCGGGCGGATATATTTCAGAAGCGCCTGATGTGAGGCATCGACGGTTTCTGATGAAACATTCAGACGGAGGGCAATAAATGACAGCGCCATCTGCTGTAAATAAGAGGCGTCGGCACTGTTCTGTGACACGGCAAAGGGGGCATTAAATGCCATTGGCGTCACGGCAGTGCGTTGCTCATTCTGAAGACGGTAGTTATTCACCCCCTGAATGACGTTAACAGAGAGGCTGAGAACAATAAGCACTGACATAAATATAAAGGCGATGGCCATTACACGACTGGTACTTAAACGGGCACCGTGTTCCATATAACAATCCTGGTATCAGTTCTATTTAACCCACTGCCGGAAACACGAATCGGGAACATTATGAAAAATACCGCGCAGCAGGGCTGTTGGCATATACCAGTAAATCAGGTCTCGTAACCAGGAACTGCCCCGCCCTTTTTTCAGTTTTTTAATCCCGAAATAAACCAGAACCGCTGCACCAATACCGAACAGATATTTTGATGTTGTGATACCCCAGCCAATACAGATTGCGGCGGGGATCAGTTCATCCAGTGGCAGGCCAAACCAGCGGCTCTGGTTGGTCAGTGTTTCCGGGAAACGATATTTCTTAAGTTTATTCTCGTCTCCCGACATCGTTTTATTTCAGGCCAACGACGGCCATACCCACAGCAATAAATACAGAGATGATGGCAAAACCGGCCAGGAACTTGACGTTTTTGGTCATCATGTACATGACCGCACCGACCAGAACTTCAGCCAGAACAACCCATTTAACAACACTGGAGTCCTTACCGAAGGTCGCCTTAACCGTGGTGTTACCGCTTGCCATCAGGTCCTGGCCCTGTGCTGCCATTGCCAGTTGCGGGAAGAACATCATCAGAACAGCAGCAGGGATCACAGCGCGAGCCAGGCGAAGCATATTCAGACGAGTGAATTTAGAAAAAAACGATTTCTTTTTGACGGGCGCAGAAGCACCCTGAACACTTAAAAAGGCGTCCATATGATTCCTCTGTTTAATATTGATAGATAAAAACTAAAGTTCTTTAAATGTTGACTCGTTCTCTTCGATCACCTCCCTGAATATTTCTTCATTATAGAAATCAGGAAACCGTTTCAGATGATCTCTGAGACGGATCTGAACCTCTATAGTTTTACTTCTACCGCTACGATCTTTGGCCCGAATAAGTCGGTTATTTGTATCTTCATCGAGATACACTGAGACTGTTCTGCTTATCCCGCCTCTCGCGTTACGCCTCCTCACTCAATTCACCTCTGTTTCCTGACCAATAAAATCATGATTGCACAGAAATGGCCTGTCGAAAATGGGCCCAAAACGAGCCCTGCTTTATTACATTTTTTTAACACCCATATATTCACTCAAAACATTTAATATTTCGTACATTACACCTGTCTTAATACATTTATTCCTGAACAAATCGAAGGAACCCAATCTTTTATTGATATCCGCATTAATCTTTTTAATCCTTTTTTTAGAAGCCACTTCTGTGATTTTTAATTCTTTAGCTATATTTATATGTTTATACCCTAATGCATAGAAACAAAAAACAACCAATGATTTTGCTGTCATATTCGATATAACAGACTGTACATAGCTATCACGATGATAATAATTTTCTTTTTCCACACGAAAGAATGGATAGTCAGGAAATATATTAATTTGCCATAGAACAACAGATTCTTCATTATAAAATGAAACATTTTCCATCCTTATTTGATAGATTTCTCCATGAAAATTAAAACGACGACAAAATGCGGAACCATGCCCAAGAGACTGGCATTCAAGCTCAAGTGATGAAAGAAAAATTTCAACCTGCAGACGTACATAACTTTCACCAGAGAAGGGTTTATCTTCTTTGGAAAAGAGTTCAATAAAGGCCCCATTGGCATAAAGGATTTTCCTTTTTTTGTTACGGACACAAACAGGAACAGGAGAATTCCTGTAGATATTTTGAACGTTAAGAATGTATTTATTTACAGATTGACTGTTAAGTGGCCTTTCTCTCATCGGCGATTTTTAATATCAAGTTTTAACGTGGCATTAACCACATAATTAATATAACCTTTATGCGGTTAATTGTCATCAAATTGAACCAGATCAAAATCCTGTTATTTGAAGCAAATCAACTTTTAATTCTTTTTTAACCCTCATCATTTTCTGGAAAGAACCTCTCCATCTCAGATGACACCTTCTCCCTGATATCTTCGACCATATTCGCATATTCAAACTTTGGATTTCCGGAGACATGAGGACTGAGAGACTCAATACCCAAAATTTTCGCTACTGATGATTGTGTTTTTACAACGCATTCAAGAAGCAATTTATTAAACTCAGTCTGATTAAATGCAGACTCTTTACGCTCCATCTGAGTCTCATATACACGAAGCCCTAATTCGAGAAGCATAGTGGATATGCTTGAGAAACTTACATCTGTACTTTTAGCTCCTTCTGCACGTCTTCTTTCCACAATTTTATTTATTTTATAGACAATTTCGTCACTGACATAAGCCTGCACTTTCGCCATATGTATACCTCTTTATTTTCTTATCGCATCAAATTTATTTCACATATAAAAAAAAGACAATTCATCGATGAATCGAATCGTGACGCAAGTTACGAAAATTACGATTCATGCAGCAAATCACATCACGAATTGAATCTAGAGTCAATTCGCTTTAACTCGTTGTTTTATTATTACTGATTCATCTATGAGTTGTGTTAAATTCATTGGTGAATCATATGCGATTCACCAATGAATCCTTTTTATAATGTAAAATAAATTAAAATACATTATTTAAAACATAAGTTAATGATTCAAGTAGCAAATCAGCAAAAACTTGTTTTTGCGTAGTGTGTGGTGCTTTTGGTGGTGAGAACCACCAACCTGTTGAGCCTTTTTGTGGAGTGGGTTAAATTATTTACGGATAAAGTCACCAGAGGTGGAAAAATGAAAAAATGGATGTTAGCCATCTGCCTGATGTTTATAAATGAGATCTGCCAAGCCACTGATTGCTTTGATCTTGCAGGCCGGGATTACAAAATAGATCCTGATTTACTGAGAGCAATATCATGGCAAGAATCCCGTTACCGGGTTAATGCCATCGGTATTAATCCGGTAACGGGATATGGCAGCGGACTGATGCAGGTAGATTCCCAGCATTTTAACGAACTGGCCCGCTACGGAATTAAGCCAGAACATCTGACAACAGATCCCTGCATGAACATTTATACCGGTGCTTATTATCTGGCAATAGCATTTAAAAAATGGGGCGTCACCTGGGAGGCCGTTGGTGCATACAATGCCGGATTCAGGAAAACCGAACGCCAGAACCAGAGACGTCTTGCCTACGCATCAGATGTTTACCGGATTTATACCGGGATAAAAAGCAGTAAAGGTATCCGGCTTCCGGCCACGAAGAAATCACTTCCGGAAATTAACAGCGTGCAGAACAATTAATCTTACAGACATTGTCAGATACCGGTTATGCCGCAAAAGCGGCATGGAAGGCCACACACAAAAATATCATATGAGTGACAATACTGACTGGCCGAAGCCCCGCGAAGCGGGAACCCATCTTATATATACCCGGTAACTGCGCAGCCTCCTGCCAGACCATTTTTCGCAGGCACAATATTTACAGACAACCGGAAAGCCGGTTGATGAAATTGAGGTATATCAGACGACACAGCAATGCCGAAAAATGATAATATAAGTAAAGCCCCGAAAATTTTTTCGGGGCTTTACTTATATTATCATGACTTCCACTTTCTGAACTGTTCGGCAATCACCCATAACGCCTTGTTGATTCTTATATCACCATCAATACCTGTAATGGCTCTTGTCCTGGTATTTTTCCCGGAGGCACTTCGCCCCGATAATCCACCTTTTATCATATTCTCCTGAACCCGCTGCCAGGTTGTCCAGAGATCGTTCTGTTTGTCTTCCCGACGACGGGGAGTAATTATCTGTTCAGGTGTCACTGGCGTTTTATTTTCATCTTCATACCTGACCATCAGTGCAGCTCTGCCAAATAAATGTTGCTCGTCACTGTTAAGATGAATTTCTTTCATCGCCTCCATATTATCAGTGACCTTATCAAAGACACCGAGCACTTCATACGCTCCCTCGATAACCTGCCCGACAATATCACCTTTATGTGGAACGCGGATTTCGCCAAAATTATTTCCGCACACCAGGCCATTTGTGCAGACAAAACGAAAAATTCCGGGGATCATCTGATAACTGGATGAACCATCATGTGAATTAAGCAGGATAATTTCAGGAACTTCCTGTCCGTTAATATGCCCTTCCCTGCGAAGACGTAACATATGTTTACTGTATTCGCGACGTCCCAAATCACGAACCCGACTCTGACAGGCAAAGAATGGCTGGAAACCTTCATCACGTAACTTATTGATGATATTGATTGTTGGAATATACGTATAACGTTCACTCCGGGACTCATGTTTATCACCGGAAAATACCGAAGGCACGAACTGCATTAATTCATCATCCGTTAAAGGACGTTCACGGCGGATGGAATTATACCGACCAAAACGGGAAGCTAATCGCATAACAGCTACTCCTTTATGAAAGAATAAATTTAATAAAAAATTTTTCCGCTTAATATCATCCCCCCCGATCTCCATTAACAAGATTGCAACAATCAGGAGGGGTATTCATCACATCCGGTCAGCAGATCGCCCGGATATCGAGGCCGGCACGCTTAATCTGACGCAGGAACTGTTTGAAGTGATCGGCTTCCGCAATGTTGATATGGCGGAACTGCTTATCCACACCCTGACTGAGCGCGTAGCTATAACTGAAGGCCATCTTTTCCGGGTGGCTTTTGCGATATTTTTTCAGCTCAGTCAGGCTGCTGAATTCCAGGACGTCCCACTCTTCCCCGGTGTTTTTTTTCTTCCCGGCAACAAGAAGCGTGTACGACGCGGTGTTAACGTGGATATTTCGGGTACTCATCCTGCTTTCTCCTCTCTCTGGTTTTCAGCCCCCATCATCTGTTGAGTTTCGGGAGCCGCGGTTTTGACGTTTTGCGGGGACCTGCCTTTTGTTCCCTCCGGTATTCACCATCACCTTTTTGAGAACCTTCGCCGCAAGGGGCATCACTGCCACGGACGGAAACGACTGTCCGGGGGCAGACCGCAAAAGTTTTTGCCTGCTTCTGGGCAAAAAGTTTTGCGGGATGTACATTTCACCCCTGGACTGGCGGAGACGGTTGTGGCTGTCTTTGCCCCCGGCGACAGGGGCTTAAACAGGTGAATGGCACCGGACAGAACAACGGGCAGGGACCCGCCGCAACGACGTGAAGCGCGGTTTGCGAAACGGCGTTGCCCCTTACATCCCGGCGGTCTTTTGCCGGGATGCCAGGAGCGCAGGCCACGGCGCGACAGAGGCGGCGCGACCGGAACGGTCGCTGCAAGCCCGGGGTTTTCACGCATCGGACCGTAGCGACAGCCCGAAACCGCGCCAGCGGGTTCGGCGGAGACTGGCAGGTGCGCCAGCAGCTGCCTGTCGGAGTCGGGCCTGACGACCGGATGCCGCCAGGCAGCCGGGAGCCGAAGGTGCGCCCGGCAGACAGGACAACACTGCAGTAGTCAGAATCAGAGCAGGAAGAAAAAGAGAATAATCACAGGGAAGGTGATGTGATTTCTGACAGGCCATAACCAGAGAAGGCGGGGGAAAAGAACGGGCGCCGCAGGCGCGCGTTCATCCCCGTTCCTGAAGGGAAACGACCTTCCTGAAGTCAGGTTGTTCATGCCCGTACAACATCAGCAAGGAGAAAGGGGCTACCGGCGAACCAGCAGCCCCTTTATAAAGGCGCTTCAGTAGTCAGACCAGCATCAGTCCTGAAAAGGCGGGCCTGCGCCCGCCTCCAGGTTGCTACTTACCGGATTCGTAAGCCATGAAAGCCGCCACCTCCCTGTGTCCGTCTCTGTAACGAATCTCGCACAGCGATTTTCGTGTCAGATAAGTGAATATCAACAGTGTGAGACACACGATCAACACACACCAGACAAGGGAACTTCGTGGTAGTTTCATGGCCTTCTTCTCCTTGCGCAAAGCGCGGTAAGAGGCTATCCTGATGTGGACTAGACATAGGGATGCCTCGTGGTGGTTAATGAAAATTAACTTACTACGGGGCTATCTTCTTTCTGCCACACAACACGGCAACAAACCACCTTCACGTCATGAGGCAGAAAGCCTCAAGCGCCGGGCACATCATAGCCCATATACCTGCACGCTGACCACACTCACTTTCCCTGAAAATAATCCGCTCATTCAGACCGTTCACGGGAAATCCGTGTGATTGTTGCCGCATCACGCTGCCTCCCGGAGTTTGTTCGGCACCATCCACCGCTCCATCTCACGAACAGCATGACCGACCACCCTTGCCGCCATACCAGCCTCTGCGATGACCTGCCAGAATGGCATATCCTGCCACTGCCAGCGTTCCATTCCGGCCAGTGACGGAAAACGCTCGCCCCACTGCCAGAACAGGGTTTCCAGGTCATGCTCTGCCACCCGGTCACTCCAGCGTGCATGCCAGCTTCCGACTGTTTCCGGCGAATGGAATGCCAGTTCGATTTCAGCCTGAGCGACCAGCGCCTGGTACGCACGGGCTTTCTGCTCTGCCTCCCTCGCCTGCTGGCGGCTGTACTTCTGCATGACCAGCGCGGATTTATGGCGACTGCGTTCCCTGACACGAAACCGCACCGACGGGAACAAGCGCTCTGCTGCATCACCGGGAAGGGGAAGGAGGCAGACCTCGCCCTGTGTTTCAATCAGCACATCGATGGCATACAGCCACTGAAGACGGTTGCCGTGCAGTTCTTCTGCGGTCAGGGACGGCATGAAAAATCGCAGGTCAGACAGCGATATCCTGCGGCTTCCGTTCAGACAGCGGAAAAACGCCCCCGCATACGGATATTCAGCCAGCGTGTTACCCTGATGGCGGCGTTTTTCGGTCTCCGCCACCGCCCGCCATGCGGCCTGTTGCTCTGTGCTGAGAGGAACCAGTGCCTGTGAACGTGCGCTCATGCCTGACCTCCTTCCGCCATCAGGATATGGATGATGTCACTGACGCTGTACCCCTGCGCGTCCAGTGACGCCGCCAGTGCCAGTGAATGGCTGACGGCTTCCGGTGCAAACCGCCGCTGTACCTGAACCACCGCAAACGGCTCACCACCGGCATTCACCAGAACCAGCACCCAGACCTGAGAGACATCGCCCGGTGAACATAACGCCAGGTGGAAACGTTCGTGGGCTGGCGTGAAACGAACCTGGACGGGGAAAAAGCCCCCGAACTCACTGCCATACTCGCCATTCATCATCCAGTTGTCCGGCGCATCCAGTTCCCGCATCACGGCGTGTGTCAGCTCACGACGTTCATCACTTCCGGCTGCCCGGATATCTTCATATTCCTGTGCGCTCATGGTCTGTAATACATTCAGGGTCAGTTCAGTTTTCATCACGGTATCTCCCTTGCTGCCGCCCCGTCTCCGGCGGGGCGGTGTGGTTGTTTATCAGGCGGCATCAGCCAGGTTATCGGTGCGTTCAGTGGTATCCGTCTGTGGATGTGGTGCACACATCCAGCCAGGCACCCAGCAGTTGTCTTTCATATGGTGCTCTGCATGTTCAGCCGCATCACCTTTCTTCATCTTCTCTGCATCCCGTGCAGCACCGGACAGTCCTGCCTCATTCAGGGCTGCGATAATCTGCGGCTTTTTCAGGTGTCCGAAGAAGTTTGCTTTTGTCGGCTGCCACCAGTCGCGCATGTGGAATCCGATAGCGGTTTCCAGCGAGTCAAGCGGACTGCGTGACGTGTGACCACACTCACGGGTCTGGACACCGTTAAGGCTGCATGCGGTGCAGAAACTGAGCAGGGACAACAGCACCTCCTGACTGAGTGACAGGAATGTCGTCATGTCTCGTGACCATCCCTCCGGTAACAGGGCAGCAAGACGGGCTTTTTCTGCCATCAGCGCCATGAATGCGACACCTTCCTTCCCTGACGGCGCATCGCTGGTCAGCGAATAATGTTTACATTCCAGGCTGATTTGTGCCGGTTTACTGTACGCTCCGCTGCCAAACACATTCAGGCAGAGCGTCCATGCCAGCAGTGCCAGAGATTTGTCCGGTTGCTGCATAAGCGCCGCCTGGACTGCCAGCGTGCGTTCGGAAGACATTTTCGTCAGCAGTGGCAGACTGATTCCCCCCACTGACGCTTTCTCCTGCACCTGTTCCGTGCGGTCAGCGTCGTCAGCCACGTCATCCTCACTGCGCAACTGCACACCTCGCTGGACACACACGTTGCCATAACGCCAGGACACCACCACTCCACCTCCGGCACGCATCTCCGGCGTCCACGCTCTGACCTTCGCCATGCAGCGCATCAGCTTCATTTCTGCTTCCAGCAGGTCAGATTCCTCACACTGGTTTTCCAGCGCGTCGTAACGCGTCATCAGTTCGTTCAGACGTTCTTCTTCCGCCTCCGTCAGCACCGCTTCCGGCTCCGGCAGACAGCGGTATGTTCCGGCATCCTCACGGCACTCACCTACAGGCTCCATGCGTCCGGCACACCATCCCCAGCCTTCGGCTTCCCGAAGGAACTCTGCGACAGCCTGGAGTTTTTCCAGCAGGGCGGCATCGAGCGCCACGCAGTCCACATAGCCACCCTCGTCGTCGCTGAACAAATCGGTGCGCAGTTCGTCTGGCGAGAAGGCATCAGCCCCCACGAAGCGGAATTTACTGTTCCCAGCCACCGCCACTTCACTTTCGGTAATCAGGTTGCGGATAACCCGCACATCCGGTTTACCGCCCCATCCTGACTGGCAGGCGGCTTCAAACACCTGCACCTGACGCGCGGTGTCGTTCTCCAGCGCCAGCGCCTGACAGTGTTCGGTGGTGATGCGGTCTTCTGCCAGCGCATCAAGGATGACGGGTGCAAGGTCTGCCAGTTTCAGCATTCGCTGGACGTGGCGGGGTGAATAGCCCAGCAGGTCGCCAGTCTGCGCAGGTGTTTTGCCTTCCTGCGCCATTGCGCGGAATCCGGCAATCTGTTCGGCAGGGTGCATATCCCGACGATGACCGTTTTCAGTCATTGATGCGGCAGTCGCCAGTTCCTGCAGAATAACCTTCACGCGTACAGGCCAGTCAGCCGGAAGGATGTTGCGCTCTGCCAGCATGTTGAGTGCAGCCAGTCGGCGACCACCTGCGGCGACACCGTAACGGTCACCAGGCAGGGTATGCACGACCAGATTCTGCAACAGGCCAACGCCCTTAATGGACTCAGCCAGTTCGCTGACGGACTCCACAGAATACGGCACCGTGCGCACATTCAGCGGTGATTTAATCAGTGAGGCCAGCGGCACGCTCACTTCCTCCGTCTGCGCCAGCAGGGCAGACAGGACTGTTTCCTGCGTTTTTGCAGGTTTACGGCTGGATTTACGCTCCGTTTTTGCCTTAGACTCTGTAACTGACATAGTTAGTACCTCCCAAAACGGTAATAATGATTGTCTGCCGGACGTGTCCCCGTCCGGCACCTCTCTTACTTAAGAATCCCGAAATCCCTGATGACATGGTTCATCCAGTACCCGGCACCGTCCTCAAAATTCCAGGTACGCCAGACCATTGCACCGTTATTACGGACAACCAGGCGAAACTGTTCGCCGTGGTCATCCTCGATAAAGACGTTCCGGTACTGTGCGGCAACAGCTTCGGCATGTTTGCGGGTAAAAGGACCGTCAGGCAGCCCCTGAAGTATTCTGAAATATTCGCTCATTCTCATCTCTCCGGTGATGCCCCGCACAGAACGGGGCGGGGCGGTTATCACAGTCAGCCCGATCAGAACGGGATATCGTCTGAAAACCCGTAATCCTCCCCCTCCGGCGGTTGCGGCTGAGGCTCGGGCTGCGCGGCCTTACGTCCACGGCCTTTCGTTTTTGCGCCACCTTTTTTCGTACCGGCCTCCGACTGTGGTTCCGGCTGAGGCTGACCGCTGAACTGTTGCCCCTCTTCCGGCTGAGTCTGAGCACCTGCGGCACGTCCCAGCATCTGCATGGTGCCTGTGGTCTTAACAAGAATTTCGGTGACGTAACGGGTGATACCGTTATCTTCCCAGCTACGGGTGCGAAGCTGACCTTCGATGTAGACCTGCGCGCCCTTGCGCAGATATTCGCCAGCCACTTCCGCGAGCTTGCCGAACAGCACCACGCGATGCCATTCTGTCTGCTCCCGCATCTCCCCTGTCTGTTTGTCACGCCAGGTTTCCGACGTGGCGACCTGCAGGTTTGCCACTGCGCCCCCGTTGGGGATGTAACGGACTTCCGGATCTTTTCCCAGGCGTCCTACGAGAATGACCTTGTTAATGCCACGAACTGCCATGATGTGCCTCCTTCTGTTGATGTTTTCAGCCCCCATCATCTTTTGAGTTTCGGGAGCCGCGGTTTTGACGTTTTGCGGGGACCTGCCTTTTGTTCCCTCCGGTATTCACCATCACCTTTTTGAGAACCTTCGCCGCATGGGGCATCACTGCCACGGACGGAAACGACTGTCCGGGGGCAGACCGCAAAAGTTTTTGCCTGCTTCTGGGCAAAAAGTTTTGCGGGATGTGCATTTCACCCCTGGACTGGCGGAGACGGTTGTGGCTGTCTTTGCCCCCGGCGACAGGGGCTTAAACAGGTGAATGGCACCGGACAGAACAACGGGCAGGGACCCGCCGCAACGACGTGAAGCGCGGTTTGCGAAACGGCGTTGCCCCTTACATCCCGGCGGTCTTTTGCCGGGATGCCAGGAGCGCAGGCCACGGCGCGACAGAGGCGGCGCGACCGGAACGGTCGCTGCAAGCCAGGGGTTTTCACGCATCGGACCGTAGCGACAGCCCGAAACCGCGCCAGCGGGTTCGGCGGAGACTGGCAGGTGCGCCAGCAGCTGCCTGTCGGAGTCGGGCCTGACGACCGGATGCCGCCAGGCAGCCGGGAGCCGAAGGTGCGCCCGGCAGACAGGACAACACTGCAGTAGTCAGAATCAGAGCAGCAGGAAAAAGAAGAACAGTAGCAGTAGCAGTAGCAGTAGCAGTAGCAGTAGCAGTAGCAGTAGCAGTAGCAGGAACAACAACATCAGTAACAGACAAATGACAGGCATGAAGAAACAGAAGCCCCCATCAGAACGTCCGCGTAATGAAAGGGGCGGCGCGTGAGCGCGGCCCCTTTCAGCGCCACCGGCGCGCGTTTTTTCCCGGCGCGGGCAGACAGGCATTTATCCTCCCGCCGGCCCTGTGTCATCAGGCACGCAGACGAATAATCATCGTCGGGACATCGGTATAAGCAAACGTGCCGCGCGGCAGCTCCTCGCGGACGTCAGAAAACGGTAACAGCTTCTCCTGCTGGCGTGGTCCGTTGAGACAGACGGCGACCAGCACGCCACCCGGACGCAACAGGGAAAAGGCCCGCAGGATATGCCGGATATCCTGCCCGTGGCTGAACGGCGGATTCATGATAACCCGGCTGTAATACTGCACCGGCAGCCATTCCATGAAGTCGCCACACTGAACCCTGACACCGTTAAAATTTTCCCGCAGATACCGGACCAGCCCGCTGTTGATTTCCACCGCATCACACATGGCCCCCGGCGCGGTATCCCGAATCGCCCGCAGTATGGCCCCGGTGCCGGCAGAGGGTTCCAGAATGTGATCACGGTTGCTGATCTCCGCCAGCATCACCAGGCGATCACAGACCGGGGCAGGAGTCACAAAAAGCTGAGATTCAGCCCGGATTTCAGCAACCGGCGCGGCGTTATCCAGCCTTGCGCGCATCAGCCGGATACGTTCTCTTAACTGACTGTGCATATCATTATCTCCGTCATCCCCCGGGGATTTTCCCGGGGGGATATACCTTATTTCTGTGGGATTTCCGTGATTTTCATGTCGGAGATATACACATTCACCAGGCGGAAATTATTGTCCATTGTGCGGCGGTACCGGTATGCCCCGTGGTCTTCTGCTTCTGCCACACTGCGCACGGCCTTACAGTCCCGGGGCAGGGCGGCCCACTGTGCCTTTGTCATTTCCCGGAAACCTTCCCCCGGATAGTTGACTACCGGCGGACGCTTCGCGGCCTGACTGGCGACGGCAGCCTCTTCTGCCGATGGTGCTTTGTAGTCCGTGATGCGATCGGGCGTCACTTTCATCGTGCCGCTGTACCCGAGAAAACTGTAATTTGGCGTTGTGACTGAACTCACCGCCCCGTTGCTTTTGTTCACACGGATGATGGTCAGCCACTCGCCCCGGCTGAAAACCTGTCCGCCCGGCTCAAAATCCTGTGTCCGGGTAACCACGCCGCCGCTTTCGTCCAGCATGGCACGCTCATAGATCAGGCGGTTCTGATAGTGGTTAACCCAGCGTTGTTGATGCTGAATCTGCCGTTCATGACAGCGGATCGCAATTTCGCGGGCCTGCTCCGTGGTGATGATGTCATCATCCAGGGCCGACCATAACGATCGACTTCCTTCATACTGGCTTTTTTCTGCCGGGCGCGGATACGTATCCAGCGGGAAACAGGCGCTGATATGGTCATGACTGCTGATGAGTTTTGCCATATTCAGATCCAGCGATTCAGCCCGCCACATCGTCAGATATTTCTGCGACTGCGCGATGGTCTTTTCAGCCTTGCGCAAATCAGCTTCGATTTTTTTGATACGACGCCAGCGAACGTCCGGACGTTCTTTATACTTCGCGTGAAGCAGTGCCGACCGCGCCCGCTCTTCCCAGTATTCCGCACGTTCAAAGAGCATCACGGCTCGTTTCATGCCGTTTTCAATACGCTGCGCATCACGACGGGCGCGGCGTTCGCTGTGATGCCCCACAAGAATGGGCTGACCGGGCGGGATCATCGCGGCCAGTCTTTCCACTTCATCAAGTGCCTGTGCGGATTCACTGGCCCGCTTTCCGCTGTATCCGGTAAACCGCTCCGCCCGTGCTTCCTGACGTTCAGCGAGCGTGCTGTCTTCATCCTCAATCTCTCCGGCAAGTGAGAGGAGCACGTCTTCCCGGCCCGGTGTCCAGGCTGGCGCGACAAACAGCGCCTGTTTTGGTGCCCAGCGGAAACCGGCATCATGCACTTTTTTATACGTCTCCGGGTCAAGACGTGACACGGCATACAGGCGCAGTTTGTTGTCATCCGGTGAGTAGGTCGCGCGGTACATCTGCACAGGGCTGGCGGCTTCCGGGGCGGTCATGGTGATTGCTGCTAATGTCATAAAATGTTCTCCTTCCGTCTGTTGCCGCCCCTCGCGGGGCGGCTCACCTCATCAGTTAAAAGCGCGTTTCAGTTCGAGTGTGCGGAGCACCTGCCCGAAGGCCGTGTTTTTCATGGCGGGGATGTGTACACCACGCCCCCGGTGAAAACTCCGGGCAATGTGTCGCCCGAAGGCTTTCAGCACGGGGTCAATTTCCGGCGCGGGGATGTCTTCGCGTCTGAAACGGGGATGACGGCGGGGCTTTACAGCCGCTGCGGAAGGTGAAACAATACTTACTGTCATAATTTAGCCTCTTATGACGTTAATTAATGAAACCGTAAAGACTGTTCGTGCAGTCTCTGCGGTGTGGATTAAGCAGGTCCCTGACCTGCTTTTTTCATATCTGCGTCTGACGTTCTCCGGTGTTTTCCTCCTTCTGTTCCTGCGTTCTCATTACCTGCCAGCCGGATGACTGACAGAACACATAAATGCGTATTGCCGGAGCCTGAAATAAATCCTGATTTTTAAAGAACATCACCCGTTGAGTTTCGGGAGCCGCGGTTTTGACGTTTCGCGGGAACCTGCTGCTGTATACCCTGTGGTATGAACTTCACCCGTTTGAGAACCTTCGCCGCAAGGGGCATCACTGCCACGGCCTGACGCACCTGTCCTGGGCAGAACGCAAAATTTTTTACCGGGTTTTGGGTAAAAAATTTTGTGGGCTGTTCATTTACCCTGGACAGTCAGTGCGGCAGGTTGTGGCTGTATCAGCCCCAGGCGACAGGGACTCATACGGGTGTGTGGCACCGGCAGGCAATGAGCAGGGACCCGCCGCAACGACGGAGAGCGCGTGCGCGAAACGGCGTTGCCCCTTACATCCCGGCGGCCTTTTGCCGGGATGCCGGGAGCGCAGGCCACGGCGCGACAAGGGTGGCGCGACCGGAACGGTCGCTGCAAGCCCGGGGTTTTCACGCATCGGACCGTAGCGACAGCCCGAAACCGCGCCAGCGGGTTCGGCGGAGACTGGCGGGTGCGCCAGCAGCTGCCTGTCGGAGTCGGGCCTGACGACCGGATGCCGCCAGGCAGCCGGGAGCCGAAGGTGCGCCCGGCAGACAGAACAACACTGCAGTAGTCAGAATCAGAGCAGCAGATAAAGGAACAACAACATCAGGAACAGTTCCATAACATAAGAAAGAAACACTCCTGAGTCAGACACATCACAGACGGGAAGGGTAACGGGCGACGCGCCAGCGTGGCCCGCTTCCCTTCCGGCAGGCGTCAGCCTGCCAGGGGTTTTCGCGCGGACTGACAGGCGGCCTCCACCGCCTGCCCCTGTATCACCTGTTTCTGCTACCCTGTAAGATGTAGTGACCGCCCAGGAAAACCGCCTGCTGATTCGCCACAAAATCGCAGATTTCATCAACAATCTGCGCGGTGGTGAGCGGTTTCTGCCCCATTTCACGACGCCGCGCATTAATCACGGCCCTGTAATTACGCAGAATTTCGCGGGTTTCTGTGCTGATATTCATGACATCGTCTCCCCGTCCAGCGCCTGTAACACAACGTCCATTGCTTCGCGTTCCTCCCTGACGAATGCGTCACCGTCGCCCCCGTTCTCACTCCCGACGGCATACAGGCGCTTCATTTCACTGCCTGCCAGCGCCATCACTTTTTCCAGCATCACCGCCGGGACTGTCACCTGACGGCTGGCGCGCTTTTCTTCCATCAGTTCACGAACAACGCCGTGAACAACGCTGACATCCGCACCATATTCAAAGGCATCGTCCAGCCGCTGCATGACGGTTTCCAGCTCATCGTCTGTCAGACTCCAGTCCTGGGCTATGTGACGCACATCCCCACGGGTCAGCACTACGGCAAAAACGCATTCACTGTCCGGCACGTCTGTATCCAGCACTTCGCGGATAATTTCTTTAACAGTACAGTACATGTTCTCGTCTCCTTTACAGGGGCGGCATTGCCGCCCCGTCCGTTAATCAGTCCAGAGCCGCGTAAATCGCGTTGCATTCGGGGTGAAATTCGATGTGACGCCACAACTGCGCATCGCGCATCCGGTAAAGCTGGGTCAGTCCTGCATCCCCGCTGTCGTGGTACAGCCACAACTGGCGGTTAATCACAAGGGAGGTCAGGATGATGCCTGCGGCATCAGCACTCACGGTACGATCAAACCAGTTTGCACCGTTCACCATGTGGAAACGGTCGCCATCCGGCATCATGTAACCGCCACCGTCCGGCAGGCGGATGAAGTGCCAGAAGCCTCCCTGATATTCCGGCATCATTTTTTGCGCCAGCGCGTACACATACGCCTCGGCATACAGAAAATCGTTGCCAAACAGATACGGCAGAAAGGAGAGACGGTCGCACTCTTCAACATTCAGAGTGACAGGTTTCGCATATTGCATGATGTTTTCCTCCGTTGTTCACATATTCCGCGACACCGGGCGGTGCCGTGCCTCCATAAAAGCCGGGCGAACAGGCGGGGATGCAGGGGCGCAAGGGAAGCCGCAGCCTGACGCACACGGCTGACGGGAGTTGCAGGGTGAGACCGCGAAATCTGAGCGGGTGAACGACCGGAAAATCACGGCAGACGGGAAGGAGGGACCGGGTGACCGCAGCGGCGAAGCGTACCCTTGCATCAACGCCAGCCCGGCTAAGATGGAGGCACGGCACAGCCCGCACACGACGCTGAGGCCACATAACTGAAAAACCACAAGGCCATGCCCTGCATGGCCGGGTAAAGCGGAGCCGGCGGCGACTTCCTTTGTGCTCTGTCCGGGGACCGGCAGGAAAAAGGCGGGGATTTACCCCGCCAGTGTCATCATTTCCGGATTTTTGCCAGGGCATCCGCCATGCTGCGGATTTCGGTCCGGGCTTCCCGGACCACCTCCCGCAGAACACCACGGTCAAACCAGCGGCGGGGCGGTTCATCCGGTATACGCAGCACATCGCAGGCCAGCCCACTGGACAGGATATGCTCAATACACTCACTGACCAGATACATTTCCACCGACGAAAAACGTGCTCCCCGGTTCACGATGGCATCGAGCACCACGGGCAGGTTTTCGTCATCTTCATCGAGCCAGCAGGGGTGATCGCTTTCCTTCACGACCAGGCGAAAGCGGCGCGTCTGGCGGGTCAGCAACGTCTGACCGGTGGTGGTCAGCGCCGCACGGATACGCCGCGCATCTTCTGCCACCTGGTAACAGATGCTTCGTACCGCATCGTGCACCGCATCAAGAACAGCCCTGATTTCGTCTTCGGTCAGCCATTCTCCGGCATACGGGAAAGACACCTGCGTTCCGTCTGCCGGAAGTACCGGCAGCGACTGCCACTGACTGCCGGACAGTACCAGTTCCGCCCCGGTTCCGGTCAGTCTCTGAATGGCGGAGGCCAGGAGCGGCGGCAGTACGCCGCCGTGACGGTTGATAAGTAACGTCGCCAGCCGGGGCGCATCCAGCCGCACGTAAATGCTGATCCAGCCCGGATAGTTCGGATTTCGCTGGTCAACATCCGTCTCTTCCGGCCAGCCCTGCGCCAGCAGCAGGTTACGGGCGTGACGACAAATCAGTGCGTTCAGCGTGCTGTTTTCGTTCATGATTAAGCGTTCTCCCTGTATCGCCGCCCGCAGGGCAGGCGGCGATAACATCAGTTGTTTTCGTGTGTGTTGTTTTTCAGCAGGGTGCGGGCCTGATTAACCACCGCCTGACGGCGGGTAACGCATTCCGGGACGGCGAGGCCGTTATCACGGGCGGCCCACTCACGTTTCCACAGTGCCTGTTCAGCGGTCTGAATCAGGGACGCCAGCAGTTCAGCAGGGACGGTCACCTGGCGGTTTTCGCTCACGTTGCTGATAATCTCCATCACCGCGGCGGAAGAAATACCGGATTCAGTCCGCTGGTCTTCCGGGATGTCCTCCATGCGCGCCAGGACGGTCCTGATTTCATGATCGGTCAGAGAAATTTCCATACCGTCAGCCAGTGCCTGAATCTCTTCCGGGGACCAGATAACCAGCATCAGCGGCGCGTCTCCCGGATACTTTGCTGCCAGCTCCCGGCATAGCGTTTCGCATGTTCCGTACATTCTCGTCTCCTTCTCAATCTTTGAAGCAGGAATCCAGTTCCAGAATTTCGGTATACGCCTCCATAAACAGGCGATTGGCGCGATACAGCGTCTGGCGTGTCAGGCGTTCAACAAGCACATCGGAATCAAAGCGACAGCGATGCTCCATATCGTTCAGCCTGGCCCGAAGGTCACACATGGTGTTGGCCACCTCCGCCACGTCGGCGCGAAGTTTTTCGTGTCCGGCATAGTTCATTTACGCAGCCTCCGGCATAAACCAGTCATCATTCGCGGCCCCCTGCTGCATGGCCCGTTGCACGGCGGCAAGGCGTTGCTGCCCGGCACGGTGATACTGCTCAAGCAGCTCGATACCGATATACCGGCGTCCGGACTGGAGGGCGGCGACGCAGGTTGAGCCGCTGCCTGCAAACGGGTCCAGCACAATTGCGTTCGGGTGTGTGAAGCTCTCAATCAGCGGTTGCAGGCTGGTAACGGGCTTTTCCGTCGGGTGATGACGATTGCCAGAATATTTCCAGCCCAGCACGTCCGGCAGCGGGTTTTGTGGCAGACGTGGACGGCCTTTTGCCAGGATGTAGGCGCATTCGTGGCGATAGCCCACATATGCGGCCTTCGATGTGTAGTTTTTGGTGAAGACCAGGTGACCAACAACGCTGAATCCCGCATTTTTCCAGGCGGCCATAAAGCGATCGACGCGGTTCCAGCCGTAGAAGCTCACCATCAGCGCGTCTTTTTTGAGTACGCGGTACATTTCATTACAGGCCGGTTGCAGCCATTCATCGGTTTTATCGCCGGCGATGGTGCGCCCGGAACGGTCACGAAAACCGACGAGATATGGCGGGTCAGTTAATATGAAATCAATGGCGTTATCAGGGATACGCGTCATAACATCGATGCAGTTACCAAGGACAAAACGGGACATAACAACGCTCCTTCTCTTACAGAGGGCACCGGGAGGGCCCCCCTGTGGTGCCCGTTCCCCGCTGCCTGTGGGCTGTTCACCGCGTCCGGTAACGGGTCAGGCCGACCGTGGAATATCGCAGCCGTCGTCTTTTTGACGGCGAGAATATGCCGCGAAAGCGGCTTGAAGGGCGTTCATCAGAAAAGGGCGACAGGCTGGCGTACACTGTCACCGGTGCCAGCCGGGAGCAGTAAAAGCGCCCGTCCCGTGCCCGCCGGACGCGGGACACTGACCACAGGCAGCGTTCCTGCCGCGCCGCGTCAGCCGGCGCAGTAAAAAGAGGAGCACGGCGACATCCTTTGTCGGAAAAGAAACGGGCGGTTGCCCGCCCGTCTCCGTCATACTTCATCCCCCGTAATGCGCCACCTTGTCGACTATCCACTCCGGCGCGGTGACTTCCGGCAGCTCATCATCATCTGTCGGGGAAGACCATTCCAGTTCCCCCCACAGCACATCAACAAGCTCTCCACGCTCATATCGCTGCCAGCCACAGAAATTGCAGCCCTGTTCGGCGTACCAGTGCTCCAGCGTGCAGCCGAAACGGCGGCTTAATTCTGCAACAACGTTGCTTTCCGGCTGACACCACGGCGTGTCGAAATCCACTTGAATGAAGTTTTCTCCCTGACGGCTGATATTCACCTCATACCCCACAGGCCACTTCACGCCATACTGTTCCGTATACCAGTGATACGCAGAAGGAACACCGTTCAGAACACCACCGTTAAAGCCATTCACTTCAACATCCAGGCGGGTGGGCAGAACCGTCAGCAGGTCAAACGGCATGGTTTTTTCCGGCAGTACATTGTCACACAGACGGTTCCACCACACCGATACATCCTCGTTACTCCAGAAGCCACACCAGTCACCTCTTTTTGCGGTGAAATGCACGGTGATGGTTTCCCTGACCTCATCCGGTAATCCTTCCCAGCGACGCTGGCCAGTACCACTCTGCAGCCAGAGTTCATGCAGCATCAGGCAGTTTTGCTCATCCAGCAGTACACCGTTCTGCAGGTGTGTCAGCCAGCGGGTGAACGCGATATTCTCCGGCGATACAACACCACGTCCGGCATCCGTCAGTCCGGGGCACGGTTCAAACTGCACATCTTCAGTGGTCTGCAGAAGTCCGGCACTTCCGGCCAGAAACAGCTGAATACCTTCATTTGTGGCGCGGCGATAAAGCGGTGTGACGGCACCGCTGGCCAGTCGTTTAATCTCAGCAATCTGTGCCGGTTCACCAGAAAAATGCATACGATTCGAGCACCAGTTTGGCATGGGAATTCTCCTCTCACATGCGGCCTCCATCAGGCCGTGCCGCACCTGTAACCGGGCGACCGCATACGAATGCAGGTGCGGCCCCGAAGCCGCAGCGCGTGGAGGAGGAACGACGAAACGTGACCGGGTGAGGAGGCCGGCGACAGCGACACACTTGCATCGGATGCAGCCCGGTTAACGTGCCGGCACGGCCTGGGTAACCAGGTATTTTGTCCACATAACCGTGCGCAAAATGTTGTGGATAAGCAGGACACAGCAGCAATCCACAGCAGGCATACAACCGCACACCGAGGTTACTCCGTTCTACAGGTTACGACGACATGTCAATACTTGCCCTTGACAGGCATTGATGGAATCGTAGTCTCACGCTGATAGTCTGATCGACAATACAAGTGGGACCGTGGTCCCAGACCGATAATCAGACCGACAACACGAGTGGGATCGTGGTCCCAGACTAATAATCAGACCGACGATACGAGTGGGACCGTGGTCCCAGACTAATAATCAGACCGACGATACGAGTGGGACCGTGGTCCCAGACTAATAATCAGACCGACGATACGAGTGGGACCATGGTCCCAGACTAATAATCAGACCGACGATACGAGTGGGACCATGGTCCCAGACTAATAATCAGACCGACGATACGAGTGGGACCGTGGTCCCAGACTAATAATCAGACCGACGATACGAGTGGGACCGTGGTCCCAGTCTGATTATCAGACCGACGATACAAGTGGAACAGTGGGCCCAGAGAGAATATTCAGGCCAGTTATGCTTTCTGGCCTGTAACAAAGGACATTAAGTAAAGACAGATAAACGTAGACTAAAACGTGGTCGCATCAGGGTGCTGGCTTTTCAAGTTCCTTAAGAATGGCCTCAATTTTCTCTATACACTCAGTTGGAACACGAGACCTGTCCAGGTTAAGCACCATTTTATCGCCCTTATACAATACTGTCGCTCCAGGAGCAAACTGATGTCGTGAGCTTAAACTAGTTCTTGATGCAGATGACGTTTTAAGCACAGAAGTTAAAAGAGTGATAACTTCTTCAGCTTCAAATATCACCCCAGCTTTTTTCTGCTCATGAAGGTTAGATGCCTGCTGCTTAAGTAATTCCTCTTTATCTGTAAAGGCTTTTTGAAGTGCATCACCTGACCGGGCAGATAGTTCACCGGGGTGAGAAAAAAGAGCAACAACTGATTTAGGCAATTTGGCTGTGTTGATACAGCGGGTAATAATCTTACGTGAAATATTTTCCGCATCAGCCAGCGCAGAAATATTTCCAGCAAATTCATTCTGCAATCGGCTTGCATAACGCTGACCACGTTCATAAGCACTTGTTGGGCGATAATCGTTACCCAATCTGGATAATGCAGCCATCTGCTCATCATCCAGCTCGCCAACCAGAACACGATAATCACTTTCGGTAAGTGCAGCAGCTTTACGACGGCGACTCCCATCGGCAATTTCTATGACACCAGATACTCTTCGACCGAACGCCGGTGTCTGTTGACCAGTCAGTAGAAAAGAAGGGATGAGATCATCCAGTGAGTCCTCAGTAAGCAGCTCCTGGTCACGTTCATTACCTGACCATACCCGAGAGGTCTTCTCAACACTATCACCCCGGAGCACTTCAAGAGTAAACTTCACATCCCGACCACATACAGGCAAAGTAATGGCATTACCGCGAGCCATTACTCCTACGCGCGCAATTAACGAATCCACCATCGGGGCAGCTGGTGTCGATAACGAAGTATCTCCAACCGGTTGAGTATTGAGCGTATGTTTTGGAATAACAGGCGCACGCTTCATTATCTAATCTCCCAGCGTGGTTTAATCAGACGATCGAAAATTTCATTGCAGACAGGTTCCCAAATAGAAAGAGCATTTCTCCAGGCACCAGTTGAAGAGCGTTGATCAATGGCCTGTTCAAAAACAGTTCTCATCCGGATCTGACCTTTACCAACTTCATCCGTTTCACGTACAACATTTTTTAGAACCATGCTTCCCCAGGCATCCCGAATTTGCTCCTCCATCCACGGGGACTGAGAGCCATTACTATTGCTGTATTTGGTAAGCAAAATACGTACATCAGGCTCGAACCCTTTAAGATCAACGTTCTTGAGCAGATCACGAAGCATATCGAAAAACTGCAGTGCGGAGGTGTAGTCAAACAACTCAGCAGGCGTGGGAACAATCAGCACATCAGCAGCACATACGACATTAATCGTGCCGATACCCAGGTTAGGCGCGCTGTCAATAACTATGACATCATAGTCATGAGCAACAGTTTCAATGGCCAGTCGGAGCATCAGGTGTGGATCGGTGGGCAGTTTACCTTCATCAAATTTGCCCATTAACTCAGTTTCAATACGGTGCAGAGCCAGACAGGAAGGAATAATGTCAAGCCCAGGCCAGCAAGTGGGCTTTATTGCATAAGTGACATCGTCCTTTTCCCCAAGATAGAAAGGCAGGAGAGTGTCTTCTGCATGAATATGAAGATCTGGTACCCATCCGTGATACATTGAGGCTGTTCCCTGGGGGTCGTTACCTTCCACGAGCAAAACACGTAGCCCCTTCAGAGCCAGATCCTGAGCAAGATGAACAGAAACTGAGGTTTTGTAAACGCCACCTTTATGGGCAGCAACCCCGATCACCGGTGGAAATACGTCTTCAGCACGTCGCAATCGCGTACCAAACACATCACGCATATGATTAATTTGTTCAATTGTATAACCAACACGTTGCTCAACCCGTCCTCGAATTTCCATATCCGGGTGCGGTAGTCGCCCTGCTTTCTCGGCATCTCTGATAGCCTGAGAAGAAACCCCAACTAAATCCGCTGCTTCACCTATTCTCCAGCGCCGGGTTATTTTCCTCGCTTCCGGGCTGTCATCATTAAACTGTGCAATGGCGATAGCCTTCGTCATTTCATGACCAGCGTTTATGCACTGGTTAAGTGTTTCCATGAGTTTCATTCTGAACATCCTTTAATCATTGCTTTGCGTTTTTTTATTAAATCTTGCAATTTACTGCAAAGCAACAACAAAATCGCAAAGTCATCAAAAAACCGCAAAGTTGTTTAAAATAAGAGCAACACTACAAAAGGAGATAAGAAGAGCACATACCTCAGTCACTTATTATCACTAGCGCTCGCCGCAGCCGTGTAACCGAGCATAGCGAGCGAACTGGCGAGGAAGCAAAGAAGAACTGTTCTGTCAGATAGCTCTTACGCTCAGCGCAAGAAGAAATATCCACCGTGGGAAAAACTCCAGGTAGAGGTACACACGCGGATAGCCAATTCAGAGTAATAAACTGTGATAATCAACCCTCATCAATGATGACGAACTAACCCCCGATATCAGGTCACATGACGAAGGGAAAGAGAAGGAAATCAACTGTGACAAACTGCCCTCAAATTTGGCTTCCTTAAAAATTACAGTTCAAAAAGTATGAGAAAATCCATGCAGGCTGAAGGAAACAGCAAAACTGTGACAAATTACCCTCAGTAGGTCAGAACAAATGTGACGAACCACCCTCAAATCTGTGACAGATAACCCTCAGACTATCCTGTCGTCATGGAAGTGATATCGCGGAAGGAAAATACGATATGAGTCGTCTGGCGGCCTTTCTTTTTCTCAATGTATGAGAGGCGCATTGGAGTTCTGCTGTTGATCTCATTAACACAGACCTGCAGGAAGCGGCGGCGGAAGTCAGGCATACGCTGGTAACTTTGAGGCAGCTGGTAACGCTCTATGATCCAGTCGATTTTCAGAGAGACGATGCCTGAGCCATCCGGCTTACGATACTGACACAGGGATTCGTATAAACGCATGGCATACGGATTGGTGATTTCTTTTGTTTCACTAAGCCGAAACTGCGTAAACCGGTTCTGTAACCCGATAAAGAAGGGAATGAGATATGGGTTGATATGTACACTGTAAAGCCCTCTGGATGGACTGTGCGCACGTTTGATAAACCAGGGAAAAGATTCATAGCCTTTTTCATCGCCGGCATCCTCTTCAGGGCGATAAAAAACCACTTCCTTCCCCGCGAAACTCTTCAATGCCTGCCGTATATCCTTACTGGCTTCCGCAGAGGTCAATCCGAATATTTCAGCATATTTAGCAACATGGATCTCGCAGATACCGTCATGTTCCTGTAGGGTGCCATCAGATTTTCTGATCTGGTCAACGAACAGATACAGCATACGTTTTTGATCCCGGGAGAGACTATATGCCGCCTCAGTGAGGTCGTTTGACTGGACGATTCGCGGGCTATTTTTACGTTTCTTGTGATTGATAACCGCTGTTTCCGCCATGACAGATCCATGTGAAGTGTGACAAGTTTTTAGATTGTCACACTAAATAAAAAAGAGTCAATAAGCAGGGATAACTTTGTGAAAAAACAGCTTCTTCTGAGGGCAATCTGTCACAGGGTTAAGGGCAATTTGTCACAGACAGGACTGTCATTTGAGGGTAATTTGTCACACTGAAAGGGCAATTTGTCACAACACCTTCTCTAGAACCAGCATGGATAAAGGCCTACAAGGCGCTCTAAAAAAGAAGATCTAAAAACTATAAAAAAAATAATTATAAAAATATCCCCGTGGATAAGTGGATAACCCCAAGGGAAGTTTTTTCAGGCATCGTGTGTAAGCAGAATATATAAGTGCTGTTCCCTGGTGCTTCCTCGCTCACTCGAGGGCTTCGCCCTGTCGCTCGACTGCGGCGAGCACTACTGGCTGTAAAAGGACAGACCACATCATGGTGCTGTGTTCATTAGGTTGTTCTGTCCATTGCTGACATAATCCGCTCCACTTCAACGTAACACCGCACGAAGATTTCTATTGTTCCTGAAGGCATATTCAAATCGTTTTCGTTACCGCTTGCAGGCATCATGACAGAACACTACTTCCTATAAACGCTACACAGGCTCCTGAGATTAATAATGCGGATCTCTACGATAATGGGAGATTTTCCCGACTGTTTCGTTCGCTTCTCAGTGGATAACAGCCAGCTTCTCTGTTTAACAGACAAAAACAGCATATCCACTCAGTTCCACATTTCCATATAAAGGCCAAGGCATTTATTCTCAGGATAATTGTTTCAGCATCGCAACCGCATCAGACTCCGGCATCGCAAACTGCACCCGGTGCCGGGCAGCCACATCCAGCGCAAAAACCTTCGTGTAGACTTCCGTTGAACTGATGGACTTATGTCCCATCAGGCTTTGCAGAACTTTCAGCGGTATACCGGCATACAGCATGTGCATCGCATAGGAATGGCGGAACGTATGTGGTGTGACCGGAACAGAGAACGTCACACCGTCAGCAGCAGCGGCGGCAACCGCCTCCCCAATCCAGGTCCTGACCGTTCTGTCCGTCACTTCCCAGATCCGCGCTTTCTCTGTCCTTCCTGTGCGACGGTTACGCCGCTCCATGGGTATTTTCAGTGTTGCCACCATCGTCTGCAGCTGGCTGACGTACCAGGAGTCAGAGAGCGGAACCAGCCGGTGAGTCTGCTGACCGGCGGGCATTCTCCCCGCCGTCCTGGCAGCTTTTTCGGTCCGTTGTTTCAGGGTCGCAAGCTGCACAAACGGATACGGAGGCGCAAGCGAAAAATCCCCCCGCGTCAGCGCCAGTGCTTCATTAATGCGTGCTCCGGTGTTCCACAGTGTGGCCAGCAGCATCTTGCGGTGCAGATCCGGGACGTAATGGAGCAGGGCACTCACTTCCGGAGCCAGCAGATATTTTGGCAGTTCATCATGGACCATCGACATCTGGCGAAGTGCCAGAGCTGCCGGATAATCAATGGCAACAGGCAGCGATGCAGGCTGCCCGGCAGAATACACTGCCGGTACCATGACTGCAGACTGGCTGTGTATAACGGAGCCTGACATTTATATTCCCCAGAACATCAGGTTAATGGCGTTTTTGATGTCATTTTCGCGGTGGCTGAGATCAGCCACTTCTTCCCCGATAACGGAGACCGGCACACTGGCCATATCGGTGGTCATCATGCGCCAGCTTTCATCCCCGATATGCACCACCGGGTAAAGTTCACGGGAGACTTTATCTGACAGCAGACGTGCACTGGCCAGGGGGATCACCATCCGTCGCCCGGGCGTGTCAATAATATCACTCTGTACATCCACAAACAGACGATAACGGCTCTCTCTTTTATAGGTGTAAACCTTAAACTGCATTTCACCAGTCCCTGTTCTCGTCAGCAAAAGAGCCGTTCATTTCAATAAACCGGGCGACCTCAGCCATCCCTTCCTGATTTTCCGCTTTCCAGCGTTCGGCACGCAGACGACGGGCTTCATTCTGCATGGTTGTGCTTACCAGACCGGAGATATTGACATCATATGCCTTGAGCAACTGATAGCTGTCGCTGTCAACTGTCACTGTAATACGCTGCTTCATAGCACACCTCTTTTTGACATACTTCGGGTATACATATCAGTATATATTCTTATGCCGCAAAAATCAGCGCGCAAATACGCATACTGCTATCTGGCTTTTAGTAAGCCTTATGTATTTTACCTTTCGTTATGTTAACCAATAAAAATTAAAATCTGACTTATAAAAACAAAGCGTAATTACCGCATTCCCGTTTCGTATGGATCCGACTTTATTTGAATAAACGACTTTCCGGAAGTGTACAACGCTGAGAAAATCATCATATCGCTGTTTTCCGCCCCTGCGCGGCGCATCACAGTCCAGAGATACAACACAACATATAGTGCCATGGGCAACTGTATGAGGCACTACATGCTGTGCTGACGGGATGTAACGCTGTGCGGAGGGAGAGGAAGATCCGTAACTTACTTTTTTCGGATCTCTGGAGAGGGGAAGAAGGATTTGTGCTGATGATGCAATACTAATGATATATTTTGAACTTAATTGCATTATTGCTTATCTGGCATTAATAACTGAAATACTTTGCATAATTATCAATGAAAGAACGAGGCTCATATTTCCCATGTAAATTATATGCCCTTGCAGAGAGCGAGACGGTAGTGAACTTGCGGCACTAATAATAAACTGTACCGACTCTTCCCGGGCACTGGAATGTTCAGATGTACGACAGAGCCCCGCGCCTTTTGCAATAAATAATTAAAGGACTGAACATGGCGACCACAGTAATAGCTGCCTTTAACGAATTTATGAAAGATACCGTGAATCTCAAAAAGGCAGATACCGATGACGCGCGTGCAAGTCGCGACTGGCTTATCGGTAAGATGAATGATTTTGAGAAGGACGATAAATTTCCGGTGAGTTTTCCAGCGATCCATATTGCCTTTGGCTCCTTTGCCAGAAGAACCAAAATCCGTCCGCTTGATGATATCGATCTGATGTTTGGCTTAACCGGGCAAGGTGCCACCTATACCATCCTGAGTGACCGGATAACTGTAACCTCCTCCGGAGAGGGGTCACGTCTGCACAGTTACCGCCATTCCGGAGCTGACACCGTCTGCTCCGTCAGAATTCTGAATGCCTTTAAAAACCGCCTGCAGGACATTGCCCAGTACGCCCAGGCTGATATCAGGCGTAACCAGGAAGCTGTCACGCTGAAACTGGTCAGCAAGGACTGGAATTTTGACATCGTCCCCTGCTTTATTACCAGCGAAGATGCCTTTGGACGGACTTACTACCTGATCCCCGATGGCAACGGCCACTGGAAGTTTACCGACCCCCGTAAAGACAGGGACAGAGTCACTACTATCAATGTGCAGAATAACGGCAATGTGCTCAATGTCATCAGAGCAGTCAAATACTGGCAGCGGCGACCGACGATGCCATCCATGAGTTCCTACCTGCTGGAAACGCTGATTCTGGACTATTACGCTGGCAGGACATCCTGCTCATCGTTTGTTGACATGGAGCTGGAAGCGCTTTTCCGCCACCTTGGTCAATCCGTGCGGTACTCTGTCAACGATCCCAAAGGCATACAGGGTGATATCAACTCACTTTCAGCCGAGGCACGTAAGGCGATATCGGACAGATGTTATCTCGATGCGCAAAAGGTATCGGAGGCGAGATGGTTTGAAAATAATAAAGAGTATGAAAAATCCATCAATAAATGGCGCGATGTGTTCGGGCCATTCTTTCCTGTTTACGGGTGAATCATGAATGCCATTTACACAAACCAGTCGACCAGAGAAAACATGGATTTACTGTATGCGCAGGCCCGTGTCTACGACAGGGTAAAAAACTGGAACAGACTGAATTTTCTCTTCAGCATCATCGTACCGCTCCTGCTTTCTTTCGTTACCGTATACAACCGGAGCCGGGAATTTGTCGATTCAGAGTTGTTGTCTTCGCTGTTGGGGTTATATGGACTCCTGGTGCTTACCTTTAACATTGTTATCAGTGGACACATCTCGGCTCTGCGCAGGAAGGCAGCCTCAATCCAGGAAATGTACGACTGCCGGGTACTTGGCATCCGGCGTAATGAACTGAAGGTGGAGGAGATCCCACGGGATGACATCATCCGGGAAGCTGCATATTTTAGAGACAGCCCGGAAAAAGCACGAAAGCGATTTGGCGAAGAGGGGTGGTACGTCAGTAAGGTGTATGACGCGCCGCAGGCCGTAATGGCGCTCCTTTGCCACGGAAAAAATCTCGGCTGGGACAAATCGCTCAGGGAGGTTCTGCACGTATTTTATCTTTCCGCTTTTATTGTCTCGCCTGTCGCGATGCTTGTTTACGGCATCGTCATGAAATCCGGGCTGAATGAGATCCTCTTCTATGTGGTGTTCACACTGCCGGTCATCCGCTATTTCTTGCTTCAGTTTCTGGATAATCGCAGCAGTATGAAAAGAAGCGAGAAGCTGAAAAAGTACGTTGAGAAGGAATTATCCGGCATAAGGGTGTCCGGAAGGGCAGAAGAAGAGCAACTGGCTTATACGCTCCGGAATATCCAAGATGAGATGTTTACCTACCGGGCCTCATGTCCGCCCGTACCCAACGGTATTCAGCTGATAATGAAGCCCAAAAATGAACGAATTTATGTTGATTACTTTGAAACAAATCTGAAGGAGCTGCACCTTCAGAAGTAATCCCTCCTTAGCTCCGGTGTAGGATTTACGTATGCCGGAGCACATCCGATAAACAATTCTTGGTTGCCTGAGTGTCAGCGTAAACCCATAGTCACCTTCGCCTCAGACGGTTAGTAACACAGGTAATGACTCCAACTTACTGATAGTGTTTTATGTTCAGATAATGCCCGATGACTTTGTCATGCAGCTCCACCGATTTTGAGAACGACAGCGACTTCCGTCCCAGCCGTGCCAGGTGCTGCCTCAGATTCAGGTTATGCCGCTCAATTCGCTGAGTGTAACGCTTGCTGATTACGTGCAGCTTTCCTTTCAGGCGGGATTCATACAGCGGCCAGCCATCCGTCATCCATATCACCACGTCAAAGGGTGACAGCAGGCTCATAAGACGCCCCAGCGTCGCCATAGTGCGTTCACCGAATACGTGCGCAACAACCGTCTTCCGGAGCCTGTCATACGCGTAAAACAGCCAGCGCTGGCGCGATTTAGCCCCGACGTATCCCCACTGTTCGTCCATTTCCGCGCAGACGATGACGTCACTGCCCGGCTGTATGCGCGAGGTTACCGACTGCGGCCTGAGTTTTTTAAGTGACGTAAAATCGTGTTGAGGCCAACGCCCATAATGCGGGCTGTTGCCCGGCATCCAACGCCATTCATGGCCATATCAATGATTTTCTGGTGCGTACCGGGTTGAGAAGCGGTGTAAGTGAACTGCAGTTGCCATGTTTTACGGCAGTGAGAGCAGAGATAGCGCTGATGTCCGGCAGTGCTTTTGCCGTTACGCACCACCCCGTCAGTAGCTGAACAGGAGGGACAGCTGATAGAAACAGAAGCCACAGGAGCACCTCAAAAACACCATCATACACTAAATCAGTAAGTTGGCAGCATCACCATCGCTGCCAATCCATTTCACCGAATACGGCGGGTTAGAAACGATGGCATCAAACGGTTTTTCATCTCTGAAGTGCGGTTCAGTCAGCGTATTGCCCAGCTTGATATCAAACTTGTCGTAGTTGATGTTGTGCAAAAACATGTTCATACGCGCCAGGTTATAGGTCGTATGGTTGATTTCCTGACCAAAAAAACCTTCTTCGATGATATGGTTATCAAACTGTTTTTTCGCCTGCAACAACAGTGAGCCGGAACCCGCTGCCGGGTCGTAGATTTTGTTAACGCTGGTCTGCCCGTGCATAGCCAGTTGTGCAATCAGCTTGGAGACGTGCTGCGGTGTAAAGAACTCACCGCCTGACTTACCGGCATTTGCCGCATAGTTAGAAATCAGGAACTCATAGGCATCACCGAACAGGTCAATCTGATGTTCGTTGAAGTCACCAAGTTTTAACCCTTCAACCCCTTTCAGAACCGCAGCCAGGCGGGCATTTTTATCTTTAACGGTGTTACCCAGGCGGTTACTGGTGGTATCGAAATCAGCAAACAAACCTTTGATGTCAGCTTCTGAAGGATAACCGTAAGCAGAACTTTCGATAGCAACGAAGATGCTGTTTAAATCTGCATTCAATCTGTCATTGGTATTTGCTTTCGCAGCTACGTTGCAGAAAAGCTGGCTTGGGTAGATGAAGTAGCCTTTGGTTTTGATGGCATCGTCTTTAATGTCATCAGTAATTACGCTGTCATCCAGTTTCGCATAACAGATACTGTCATCACCGGCTTCAATATAACTGGAAAAATTTTCGCTGATAAAACGGTAGAAAAGTGCGCCCAGAACGTATTGCTTAAAATCCCATCCATCGACCGAACCCCTGACATCGTTAGCAATTTGCCAGATTTGACGATGAAGCTCTGCACGTTGTTGAATACTTGTCATTTTCATCCACTTATTTCAGGCTTATGTAATTGGCGGTGATTCTACAGCAACTTGGATGCTTTAGCAGTTCGGACATTAGGCTACGAATGACCTGCCTAGAGGTTTGTTAAGCCGCAAAGTGCTGGTGCTTTATGCCTGTGAAGTTTATAATTGTGTACACATAACGAGTACACGAGGTGTTTATGCAATCCATTAACTTCCGTACCGCGCGCGGCAACCTTTCTGAAGTGCTCAACAATGTTGAGGCCGGGGAAGAGGTTGAAATCACCCGCAGAGGCCGTGAGCCAGCAGTAATTGTCAGCAAGGCTACTTTCGAAGCCTACAAAAAAGCGGCGCTGGATGCTGAATTTGCATCCCTGTTTGACACCCTGGACTCCACCAACAAGGAACTGGTTAACCGATAATGAGGCATATATCACCGGAAGAACTTATTGCGCTTCATGATGCGAATATAAACCGCTACGGCGGCCTGCCGGGAATGTCTGATCCGGGCAGGGCAGAGGCCATTATCGGGAGAGTTCAGGCCAGAGTTGCCTACGAAGAGATCACCGACCTTTTCGAAGTCTCCGCCACCTACCTGGTGGCTACAGCGAGAGGGCATATATTCAATGATGCCAATAAGCGTACCGCGCTAAACAGTGCGCTGTTATTTCTACGCCGTAACGGGGTGCAGGTATTTGATTCACCTGAACTGGCAGACCTTACCGTAGGGGCTGCGACCGGAGAGATATCTGTATCTTCTGTCGCCGACACGTTACGTAGATTGTATGGTTCTGCGGAGTAGATTAATGGCACGCAAATACAACAAATTGTCCCGTGAAGCGTTAAAGATGCTTCTTGATGGCGTGAGTCGCCGCGAGGTAAAGCAATACCTGGCTGGTAAGCAAATTGGTGCCAGGACCGCTATTGCTGTGTTATGCCGTCAGGAAATGGTTGTGCTTAAACAGAGAATGCCGGGCAGCAGATAAAGCCCAATCAGTGATGAAAGGTGTGATGTGAAAGCCGTAATTACTCCCTTTGTACAAAAAGAGCTTGGCGTCGCCACATTCAAAGTGGATCAGGAAGTCAGAAAGCTGGTGGAGGCTGGCCGTAAATTTATTATGGAGCCGGTGCCGCGTGAGTTAATCGAGCACATGGACGACGGCCTCGTTGTTTCCGAGCAAACTATGGCAACAAATGAGGCGTTGCAGCCGTTTTTTAACAGCGATGAACTGTTTCGCCGTATTGGTGGAATTGACTCGCTGGTAGCGTGGTTGCGCAGGAAAGAGGGGCAGGTCAGGCTGGGCCATGTCGTTCTCGCCGGACAGCAGGCTTACCATGAAAGCACTGGAAATGGCATGGGAAACCCGTGGTAAGCCCGTCGGGGTGATGTTCCACAGCGATCAAGGCAGTCATTATACGAGCAGGCAGTTCCGGCAGTTACTGTGGCGATACCGGATCAGGCAGAGTATGAGTCGGCGTGGAAACTGCTGGGATAACAGCCCAATGGAGCGCTTCTTCAGGAGTCTGAAGAACGAATGGGTGCCAGCGACGGGCTATGTAAGTTTCAGCGATGCAGCTCACGCCATAACGGACTATATCGTTGGATATTACAGCGCACTAAGACCGCACGAATATAATGGTGGGTTACCACCAAACGAATCAGAAAACCGATACTGGAAAAACTCTAACGCGGTGGCCAGTTTTAGTTGACCACAACACAAAATCAATTAATCGAACATGAGTATGCTTGGTCACCCATTGTTCTTGCTCCATTACCGAGTATTCAACAGGCACACCTTCGATTAAATATTGGTGAAAGAGTTTGTTGTTTTTAATCAGTACAGGCGTTTGCGGTGTGGCAACGATTTTCGCTACTTCGATTAAGGTGTCACTGGGCACATTTGGGTTTAAGGTTTCCAAGGCAGAGACTAAACGCGCCTGTAGCGTGACTTGCTGATAGTTTTCACGTTCAGGCATATCACCATCTGGTGCGATGTCATAGCCATTTTGGTATTGGTAACCTAGCTCTTTAAACCAATCGAGGCATTGTTGTTCTAGGGAAGGTGCGAATAAGCGGGGAAATTCTTCTCGGCTGACTCAGTCATTTCATTTCTTCATGTTTGAGCCGATTTTTTCTCCCGTAAATGCCTTGAATCAGCCTATTTAGACCGTTTCTTCGCCATTTAAGGCGTTATCCCCAGTTTTTAGTGAGATCTCTCCCACTGACGTATCATTTGGTCCGCCCGAAACAGGTTGGCCAGCGTGAATAACATCGCCAGTTGGTTATCGTTTTTCAGCAACCCCTTGTATCTGGCTTTCACGAAGCCGAACTGTCGCTTGATGATGCGAAATGGGTGCTCCACCTTGGCCCGGATGCTGGCTTTCATGTATTCGATGTTGATGGCCGTTTTGTTCTTGCGTGGATGCTGTTTCAAGGTTCTTACCTTGCCGGGGCGCTCGGCGATCAGCCAGTCCACATCCACCTCGGCCAGCTCCTCGCGCTGTGGCGCCCCTTGGTAGCCGGCATCGGCTGAGACAAATTGCTCCTCTCCATGCAGCAGATTACCCAGCTGATTGAGGTCATGCTCGTTGGCCGCGGTGGTGACCAGGCTGTGGGTCAGGCCACTCTTGGCATCGACACCAATGTGGGCCTTCATGCCAAAGTGCCACTGATTGCCTTTCTTGGTCTGATGCATCTCCGGATCGCGTTGCTGCTCTTTGTTCTTGGTCGAGCTGGGTGCCTCAATGATGGTGGCATCGACCAAGGTGCCTTGAGTCATCATGACGCCTGCTTCGGCCAGCCAGCGACTGATGGTCTTGAACAATTGGCGGGCCAGTTGATGCTGCTCCAGCAGGTGGCGGAAATTCATGATGGTGGTGCGGTCCGGCAAGGCGCTATCCAGGGATAACCGGGCAAACAGACGCATGGAGGCGATTTCGTACAGAGCATCTTCCATCGCGCCATCGCTCAGGTTGTACCAATGCTGCATGCAGTGAATGCGTAGCATGGTTTCCAGCGGATAAGGTCGCCGGCCATTACCAGCCTTGGGGTAAAACGGCTCGATGACTTCCACCATGTTTTGCCATGGCAGAATCTGCTCCATGCGGGACAAGAAAATCTCTTTTCTGGTCTGACGGCGCTTACTGCTGAATTCACTGTCGGCGAAGGTAAGTTGATGACTCATGATGAACCCTGTTCTATGGCTCCAGATGACAAACATGATCTCATATCAGGGACTTGTTCGCACCTTCCGGAGGCGTTATGAGCTGGCGGCCCTTTTTGTATCTGATTATTAATCCCCACCCGCTATTAAGCGCCCGGCGCGGGCATCTGCGTCTGGTGCAGGGTTGACTTTGCATTCTGTTAACAAACGCGGTATAACAAACCTTCTTTGGATGTTTAGATGTCCATACGTTTAGAAGGTTATATGCAAACAACACAACAAAATGCGCCACTGAAGCGCACAATGAAAACGCGTCACCTGATTATGCTTTCCTTGGGCGGCGTGATTGGCACAGGATTATTCTTCAATACCGGGTACATCATTTCCACCACTGGAGCGGCGGGAACGCTGCTGGCCTATCTGATTGGTGCGCTGGTGGTCTGGCTGGTTATGCAGTGTCTGGGCGAGCTGTCGGTCGCGATGCCGGAGACCGGAGCGTTTCACGTTTATGCCGCGCGCTATCTTGGTCCGGCTACCGGGTATACCGTGGCCTGGCTTTACTGGCTGACCTGGACCGTGGCGCTGGGTTCGAGCTTTACCGCCGCTGGATTCTGTATGCAGTACTGGTTTCCACAGGTGCCGGTATGGGTCTGGTGCGTGGTGTTCTGCGCGATTATTTTTGGTCTGAATGTTATCTCCACGCGCTTTTTTGCCGAAGGGGAGTTCTGGTTCTCGCTGGTCAAAGTGGTCACTATCATCGCCTTTATCATCCTCGGTGGGGCGGCGATTTTCGGCTTTATTCCGATGCAGGATGGCTCGCCCGCGCCGGGGCTGAGTAATATCACGGCAGAAGGCTGGTTCCCGCACGGTGGCTTACCGATTTTGATGACTATGGTGGCAGTGAACTTTGCTTTTTCGGGTACCGAGCTTATCGGCATTGCCGCCGGTGAAACGGAAAACCCGCGCAAAGTTATCCCGGTAGCGATTCGTACTACCATCGCGCGACTGATTATTTTCTTTATCGGCACCGTGTTTGTGCTGGCAGCGCTGATCCCGATGCAGCAGGCGGGCGTGGAGAAAAGCCCGTTTGTGCTGGTATTTGAGAAAGTAGGGATCCCGTACGCCGCTGATATTTTTAACTTCGTGATCCTGACGGCTATTCTTTCTGCAGCGAACTCCGGGTTATATGCCTCCGGGCGCATGCTGTGGTCGTTGTCGAATGAACGTACGCTACCGGCCTGTTTTGCGCGAGTAACGAAAAACGGCGTGCCACTGACGGCGCTGTCGGTCAGTATGCTCGGTGGTGTGCTGGCGCTGTTTTCCAGCGTGGTGGCCCCGGACACGGTATTTGTTGCGCTGTCGGCAATCTCCGGGTTTGCGGTGGTAGCGGTGTGGCTGAGTATCTGCGCCTCGCATTTTGTTTTTCGTCGCCGTCATCTGCAACAAGGTAAGGCATTGAGTGAATTACATTATCGCGCGCCGTGGTATCCGCTGGTGCCAGTATTAGGTTTTGTGCTGTGCCTGGTGGCCTGTGTTGGGCTGGCATTCGATCCAGCGCAGAGAATTGCGTTGTGGTGCGGGTTACCGTTTGTTGCGTTGTGCTATGGTGCTTATTTCCTTACTCAACCCCGAAACGCAAAACAGGAGCCAGAACATGTCGCAGAATAATCCGTTACGCGCTCTTCTTGATAAACAGGATATCCTGCTGCTGGATGGCGCGATGGCGACGGAGCTGGAAGCGCGAGGGTGTAACTTAGCCGACAGCCTGTGGTCAGCCAAAGTGCTGGTAGAAAACCCGGAGCTTATCCGCGAAGTGCATCTTGATTACTACCGGGCGGGGGCGCAATGCGCGATCACTGCCAGCTATCAGGCGACGCCGGCGGGCTTCGCCGCGCGAGGTCTGGATGAAGCGCAGTCGAAAGCGCTGATTGGCAAAAGCGTGGAGCTGGCGCGTAAAGCCCGTGAAGCGTATCTGGCAGAGAACCCGCAGGCGGGAACGCTTCTGGTGGCGGGATCCGTCGGGCCTTACGGCGCGTATCTGGCGGATGGCTCTGAATACCGTGGCGATTATCATTGTAGCGTTGAGGCATTTCAGGCGTTTCATCGCCCGCGCGTGGAAGCCTTGCTGGATGCCGGGGCCGATCTGCTGGCCTGCGAAACCCTGCCGAATTTTTCCGAGATTGAGGCGTTGGCCAAGCTGTTGACCGCATATCCGCGTGCGCGGGCGTGGTTCTCATTTACCCTGCGCGACAGCGAACACCTGAGCGACGGTACGCCGCTGCGTGACGTGGTTGCGTTGCTGGCGGGTTATCCGCAGGTGGTGGCGCTAGGCATTAACTGTATTGCGCTGGAAAACACCACCGCTGCGTTGCAGCATTTACACGGTTTAACGGTGCTGCCGCTGGTGGTGTATCCGAACTCGGGCGAGCATTACGATGCCGTGAGCAAAACCTGGCATCATCACGGTGAACATTGCGCGCAGCTGGCGGATTATCTGCCGCAGTGGCAGGCCGCTGGCGCACGGTTGATTGGCGGGTGCTGTCGCACCACGCCTGCGGATATCGCCGCGTTAAAAGCGCGAAGCTGAGGGTTTATCGGGTCTACATCGTTCATTGTAGGCCTGATAAGCGCAGCGCATCAGGCATTGCCGGATGGCGGCACAAGCGCCTTATCCGGCCTACAAAACCACAAAACGTTATGCCGCATCCGCCAGAACAAACATGCCGTACGGATGGATTTCAAGATAATACTGCTCGCCGACGTCCGGTTGCAGACGCGTAGCGTTGACCTGCAATAATATCTCCTGCCCGTGCCATTCCACCGTCACTTCATACTGCGGCCCCATATAGGCGACATGGCGGATCACGCAGCGCTGGCTCTCTTCGCCGCGATCGCTGAGCGTGATCGCTTCCGGGCGCACACCGACCATCCCTTCACCCTGTGTACCAAAGTGCAGCGGGCGCGGCAGATGATAGCCGTAGATATCAACGTATCCGTCGCTGAAGGTTGCCGGGAACAGGTTGGCGGTAATGACTCCAACTTATTGATAGTGTTTTATGTTCAGATAATGCCCGATGACTTTGTCATGCTGCTCCACCGATTTTGAGAACGACAGCGACTTCCGTCCCAGCCGTGCCAGGTGCTGCCTCAGATTCAGGTTATGCCGCTCAATTCGCTGCGTATATCGCTTGCTGATTACGTGCAGCTTTCCCTTCAGGCGGGATTCATACAGCGGCCAGCCATCCGTCATCCATATCACCACGTCAAAGGGTGACAGCAGGCTCATAAGACGCCCCAGCGTCGCCATAGTGCGTTCACCGAATACGTGCGCAACAACCGTCTTCCGGAGCCTGTCATACGCGTAAAACAGCCAGCGCTGGCGCGATTTAGCCCCGACGTATCCCCACTGTTCGTCCATTTCCGCGCAGACGATGACGTCACTGCCCGGCTGTATGCGCGAGGTTACCGACTGCGGCCTGAGTTTTTTAAATGGCGGAAAATCGTGTTGAGGCCAACGCCCATAATGCGGGCGGTTGCCCGGCATCCAACGCCATTCATGGCCATATCAATGATTTTCTGGTGCGTACCGGGTTGAGAAGCGGTGTAAGTGAACTGCAGTTGCCATGTTTTACGGCAGTGAGAGCAGAGATAGCGCTGATGTCCGGCAGTGCTTTTGCCGTTACGCACCACCCCGTCAGTAGCTGAACAGGAGGGACAGCTGATAGAAACAGAAGCCACAGGAGCACCTCAAAAACACCATCATACACTAAATCAGTAAGTTGGCAGCATCACCGTACAAATGATAATGTTCCAGGCTTGCTTTCCCTGATAACTGCACATCTCAAAGACCTGCCTGATGATGGAAGAAATGAAGATGTGTTTAAAATGTTGAGATCATCTGCCGCAATACTTCATGGGATCAATAACCTGCGTAACAATTACAGCATGGCCCATCCTACTGAAACTTTGCTGAATGAAGCCGATGCCCGTTTTGCCATAAATCTGGTTCGTTCCATCATGACTTATGTTGATGAGTTGCTTTAGTTTTAATAAAAATATGAGACTCACAGCGAACAGATAGAACTTCAACGAAGAAGTGAAGTACGGCCAGAATTTCGAGCTCTGGCCCTCCGGAAGATGCCGGACAGACGCATCATCCCGTCGTGGCCGCTTCCATTTTTGTGTGTACTCAACCTGCCGGATCAGGATGGCGGCAGGATTTGCACCCGATGTTCCAGCCGCCTTGCCTCTTCCTGATCCCGGTATTCCCTCGCCTTTTTCATCATTTCTGCCGTTGGCTCCTGCAGTTTGTCGAGAAACTCCTTAGATCGTTTAGCCACCGACTGAAGGGAGACACTGTCCGTCCTGCCGGTATTGCGATTGGTGTAAACCAGGCGGGTAAGGGGGTCTGGTTAACTCCTTCCCTTCCATAAAGCGTTTGAAGATCCAGAGATATATATCAACCAGCTCCAGCCCTGCACTTTTTGTACCCGACTGGAAAACCAGCGTTCAGCCGGCATGTTCGTCACATCCATGACCGGTAAACCGGGACCGTGTACCCACGGCATCTCACGTATCTGGTAATAGAACTCCCTCAGCTCCCGCTGGGTGGTGTTGAACTGTGACTGCTGGTCCACAACGATGTCGGCTTTGCGATTTGGTGCTCCCAGGCGGGAACAGATACCGCGCAATACGAACTGAAATCCAACCATATTGGGCATGATCTGCAGCTTTTGTTTACCGGTTTTGCAGTTATATCCCAGTTCGTCAAAGTGGGTCATCGCCCAGGACAACGCATCGGTAATCAATTCAATGTAACGGCGGTCCCCTAGGGTATGAACGCGCGCAAGCAGCTCACTGCAGACCTCACTGAACAGAGATGAGGACCTTCCATCATGGGCTTCGAGGCGGGCACACCACGCTTTTTCAGCCAGTTCATTATCGAACAGGCTTGCCAGATTCAGTAGCAGCGGGTAACGAAAGGGGGTCCAGTAGGCAACCCTGGGCACTGCAGGATTCATCCCCTGATCGAAGAACGAAATAATGGCGTGATCCCGTTTAACGACCTGCCAGACATCAAACCGTATCCGGTGCTTCTTCTGCAGGACAAGCAGCGTATCAACCACCTCATCAAGGCGGTGCATGCCAAGCTCTGCGGCGTGCAGACGCTGTACTTGTCAACGCCACGATCTTTGACCGTCTTATATCGACAGAGTTATCCGGCATGGTGTCAATCCGTTCACAATTTTTCCATCGGAGCAGCCTACCACCGGTGATAACCAGACTTTGCCTGTAGTTTGTATACACAATCCCTGGCATTGAAACACACATATGAAGTGTACTTCGGATATGACCGTACGCTCAGGAAGTACGGCAGATTCCGTCAAAAATTACCTGTAAAGACAGACATCAGAAAAACAGTGCTCGCCGCAGACCGGTGACCGGGCGAAGCCCGCGAACCGGCGAGGAAGCGCAATGGATCTGTAGTTACAGTGAGCAGGTACGCCCTGAAGCCTTCATAATCGGTAGTGTATGCTGTTTTTCTGGAATGATTTATCCACATATCCGGAGGCCCGATCCAGTAAACAGATCCATGAATGATCAACAAAGGATCCATTAAAGATCCCCATATCTCTGCAAACCTTGTCACTCATGGGCCGGGACTACGATCACATAAGCTGTGGCATGTTACTGATAAACTGTAACATGCTAATGATAAGCTGTATTCAGTAATCCATATACTGAAGTAAGTTAATGACATAAACTATGGTCAGTATGCCAGACTCAGTTGTTAAATACAGGCTGCAGGTTTTTCTTCAGTCAGTTAGCGGAGTTCTGACACACGATTTTCTGTTTATTCTTTTACTGTCCACAGGCTGGAGGCTTTCTGGAAAACGAAAATTCAGACATCAAAAAACTGTTCGGCGAG
>NZ_CP073046.1:0-5309 GCF_001034475.2 Citrobacter sp. MGH103
TAATTCTTTCTGTGGTAAAATCTCTCTGAGCCACCCGGTTCTTACATAGGATATATCCATGACCAAGTTTGAAGCTTTCAAAGATCAGATAACGAATGCCGCTAAAGCATCTTTTCCTGAGTGGGTAACGTTTGAATATGAAAATGATTTTCCTGGATATAATGAATCCTTTGTTTATGAATCCGTCTGTGCTATTAAAAAAATGGGTGAGTTAGAAGTAAGAAATAATGCGGACAGATATTTTAGTGTGAAGTTTATATCGGCCTAGCATGTTTGATTGTTTCGGAAAGCCCGATAAACGTGGGCTTTCATGAATATAATCATCAGTTTTTTATGTAGTTTTTTAATTTTGCTGTTTGTTCGATGGCATTAGGAATGCAGCCAAACATATTGGCGCAGGCTGTTTGAACGACAATTTCGTGCCTTTCCCCTCCAATTGGAGTTTTTACCACTTGATATCCTAAAATTGCACTATTACCAATAGGTGAGTACGTTGCAATAACCGTTTCATCCGCCATTTGTATTTTCCAGCCTGAATTCATTGCTATCCAAGCTTTTGCTTTAGTCCAGTAAGCATCACATTGCTGCTTATTTTCGCAATATATAGGCGCTTGAGCTTGAGCTGCTACTTGTGGGCTGACATTTTGAGCGCAGCCGGTCAAGCCAAAGACTCCGAGTAATAATAGAGAAGTTATTTTTTTCATTTTAAGCCTCTGTTGTTTATTGTTTTTTATGTGCTGATTTTAACATTATCTATACGTAGGAAAGAAGAAAGTAGGTGTGGTTAGGTTGCAAAAGAAAAATGATCTTCTTGAGATCCTTTTGAGCAGCGCGTAATCTCCTGCTCTGTAAACGAAAAAACCGCCTTGCAGGGCGGTTTTTCGAAGGTTCTCTGAGAGATCAACTCTTTGAACCGAGGTAACTGGCTTGGAGGAGCGCAGTCACCAAATCTGTCCTTCCAGTTTAGCCTTAACCGGCCCATAACTTCAAGACTAACTCCTCTAAACAGTTATCAGTGGCTGCTGCCAGTGGCGCGTTGTCGTGTCTTTCCGGGTTGGACTCAAGTCGATAGTTACCGGACAAGGCGCAGCGGTCGGACTGAACGGGGGGTTCGTGCATACAGTCCAGCTTGGAGCGAACTGCCTACCCGGAACTGAGTGTCAGGCGTGGAATGAGATAAACGCGGCCATAACAGCGGAATGACACCGGTAAACCGAAAGGCAGGAACAGGAGAGCGCACGAGGGAGCCACCAGGGGGAAACGCCTGGTATCTTTAAGTCCTGTCGGGTTTCGCCACCACTGATTTGAGCGTCAGATTTCGTGATGCTTGTCAGGGGGGGCGGAGCCTATGGAAAAACGGCTTCGCCGTGGCCTTCTTGCTTCCCTGTTAAGCTTCTTCCTGGAAGATGCCAGGAAATTTCCGCCCCGCCAGTAAGCCGGTACCGCTCGCCGCAGCCGAACGACCGAGCGGAGCGAGTCAGTGAGCGAGGAAGCGGAATATCTCCAGGCTTATCTTTGGCACCGTACGCGCCATAGCTGCATTTTTTTATACGATGCAGGATAGGGCTAACGCCGCAAAATGACGTCATCCGACATCATTCCGCCGCGTTCGCCCAGTGACCTACAGTCGGCTCTGGGGTGTCGGGGCTGTGCCCTGACCGGGCGTTTTGGAGTATCGCCACCGTGGTGGCGGTGCTACAAAACATATCCTGTCCCTTCCTTGGCATCTCTGAAGTTTAGCCTGTATACACTCCGCTAGCGCTACGTGACTGGTTCAGGGCTGCGCCCCGACACCCGCTAAAAGCACTGACGCGCCTGCGGTTTGCCCAACCCCGCGCCGTCCGGGAAAGAATTTCCCGATCGACCCGACGTTTCTGTTTACCTGTGATGTTAACGTTTGGATCTTTTTCCCGGGTTTACCTATTTTCTTCTAATGAAGCGTTCACAGCTGACGTTAATAGATGGGTGCTTCATGTTTGGTTTTTCACCGGAGAACTTATGAGCCTTTGCCCCGATGAACGTCTGCTCTTTGTGCGGATGATTTCCGCTATGCTTCGCCGTTCGGGCGGTGATGCGGGTGCTGTTATGTTTGAGGCGTATCGCCATATTGTGTCCGATACCAATCAAGCTCGTCGTTCCTACATGCTCGACCTGCTCGAAAGCGTCAGGCATGACTATGTACACGGTGGATATACATAGTTGCCCCGGATACGCTTTTCGTCTAAGTGAGCGTTCTTTTCGTCTCTTTATTCGCCGTCCTGTATACCGAAGCGTGCGCTCAGCTTCTGATAAAGCGCTTCTGCCTGTTCGTGCATTCGCTCACAGTCGGCTGCCTCGTCATCAAGATCGAGCACGTCGAGTTTTTTCGAGCAGCAGCAGCGACTGCGCCCGGATAAATTTTGCCATGTTCAGTGCGGCTGATTCCTGTTTTGTCATACGGCTTTTTTTCCCGGTTTTATGGTGATCGCAGACTGAAATCTTACTTCATTCACTTGAGTGCATAGCCATGCAGGTACGCAGAAATCATCAGCGCGTTTCTGAGCGGTTTTCAGGGGGTAAGATGTGTTCTTTTGCAGGTGAGGTCGTAGAAACGCCCTGAGAGCCTCTCAGCGGTGCACGCAACGGATGTTATGGTAAATTGGTGATCTCATCATGCTAATTCTTTCTGTGGTAAAATCTCTCTGAGCCACCCGGTTCTTACATAGGATATATCCATGACCAAGTTTGAAGCTTTCAAAGATCAGATAACGAATGCCGCTAAAGCATCTTTTCCTGAGTGGGTAACGTTTGAATATGAAAATGATTTTCACGGATATAATGAATCCTTTGTTTATGAATCCGTCTGTGCTATTAAAAAAATGGGTGAGTTAGAAGTAAGAAATAATGCGGACAGATATTTTAGTGTGAAGTTTATATCGGCCTAGCATGTTTGATTGTTTCGGAAAGCCCGATAAACGTGGGCTTTCATGAATATAATCATCAGTTTTTTATGTAGTTTTTTAATTTTGCTGTTTGTTCGATGGCATTAGGAATGCAGCCAAACATATTGGCGCAGGCTGTTTGAACGACAATTTCGTGCCTTTCCCCTCCAATTGGAGTTTTTACCACTTGATATCCTAAAATTGCACTATTACCAATAGGTGAGTACGTTGCAATAACCGTTTCATCCGCCATTTGTATTTTCCAGCCTGAATTCATTGCTATCCAAGCTTTTGCTTTAGTCCAGTAAGCATCACATTGCTGCTTATTTTCGCAATATATAGGCGCTTGAGCTTGAGCTGCTACTTGTGGGCTGACATTTTGAGCGCAGCCGGTCAAGCCAAAGACTCCGAGTAATAATAGAGAAGTTATTTTTTTCATTTTAAGCCTCTGTTGTTTATTTTTTTATGTGCTGATTTTAACATTATCTATACGTAGGAAAGAAGAAAGTAGGTGTGGTTAGGTTGCAAAAGAAAAATGATCTTCTTGAGATCCTTTTGAGCAGCGCGTAATCTCCTGCTCTGTAAACGAAAAAACCGCCTTGCAGGGCGGTTTTTCGAAGGTTCTCTGAGAGATCAACTCTTTGAACCGAGGTAACTGGCTTGGAGGAGCGCAGTCACCAAATCTGTCCTTCCAGTTTAGCCTTAACCGGCCCATAACTTCAAGACTAACTCCTCTAAACAGTTATCAGTGGCTGCTGCCAGTGGCGCGTTGTCGTGTCTTTCCGGGTTGGACTCAAGTCGATAGTTACCGGACAAGGCGCAGCGGTCGGACTGAACGGGGGGGGTTCGTGCATACAGTCCAGCTTGGAGCGAACTGCCTACCCGGAACTGAGTGTCAGGCGTGGAATGAGATAAACGCGGCCATAACAGCGGAATGACACCGGTAAACCGAAAGGCAGGAACAGGAGAGCGCACGAGGGAGCCACCAGGGGGAAACGCCTGGTATCTTTAAGTCCTGTCGGGTTTCGCCACCACTGATTTGAGCGTCAGATTTCGTGATGCTTGTCAGGGGGGCGGAGCCTATGGAAAAACGGCTTCGCCGTGGCCTTCTTGCTTCCCTGTTAAGCTTCTTCCTGGAAGATGCCAGGAAATTTCCGCCCCGCCAGTAAGCCGGTACCGCTCGCCGCAGCCGAACGACCGAGCGGAGCGAGTCAGTGAGCGAGGAAGCGGAATATCTCCGGGCTTATCTTTGGCACCGTACGCGCCATAGCTGCATTTTTTTATACGATGCAGGATAGGGCTAACGCCGCAAAATGACGTCATCCGACATCATTCCGCCGCGTTCGCCCAGTGACCTACAGTCGGCTCTGGGGTGTCGGGGCTGTGCCCTGACCAGGCGTTTTGGAGTATCGCCACCGTGGTGGCGGTGCTACAAAACATATCCTGTCCCTTCCTTGGCATCTCTGAAGTTTAGCCTGTATACACTCCGCTAGCGCTACGTGACTGGTTCAGGGCTGCGCCCCGACACCCGCTAAAAGCACTGACGCGCCTGCGGCTTGCCCAACCCCGCGCCGTCCGGGAAAGAATTTCCCGATCGACCCGACGTTTCTGTTTACCTGTGATGTTAACGTTTGGATCTTTTTCCCGGGTTTACCTATTTTCTTCTAATGAAGCGTTCACAGCTGACGTTAATAGATGGGTGCTTCATGTTTGGTTTTTCACCAGGAGAACTTATGAGCCTTTGCCCCGATGAACGTCTGCTCTTTGTGCGGATGATTTCCGCTATGCTTCGCCGTTCGGGCGGTGATGCGGGTGCTGTTATGTTTGAGGCGTATCGCCATATTGTGTCCGATACCAATCAAGCTCGTCGTTCCTACATGCTCGACCTGCTCGAAAGCGTCAGGCATGACTATGTACACGGTGGATATACATAGTTGCCCTGGATACGCTTTTCGTCTAAGTGAGCGTTCTTTTCGTCTCTTTATTCGCCGTCCTGTATACCGAAGCGTGCGCTCAGCTTCTGATAAAGCGCTTCTGCCTGTTCGTGCATTCGCTCACAGTCGGCTGCCTCGTCATCAAGATCGAGCACGTCGAGTTTTTCGAGCAGCAGCAGCGACTGCGCCCGGATAAATTTTGCCATGTTCAGTGCGGCTGATTCCTGTTTTGTCATACGGCTTTTTCCCGGTTTTATGGTGATCGCAGACTGAAATCTTACTTCATTCACTTGAGTGCATAGCCATGCAGGTACGCAGAAATCATCAGCGCGTTTCTGAGCGGTTTTCAGGGGGTAAGATGTGTTCTTTTGCAGGTGAGGTCGTAGAAACGCCCTGAGAGCCTCTCAGCGGTGCACGCAACGGATGTTATGGTAAATTGGTGATCTCATCATGC
>NZ_CP073047.1:0-4938 GCF_001034475.2 Citrobacter sp. MGH103
CCGGACTGCCGAAAACGAAGCAGGAAGCCGCAGAAGCCATCACCCGTGGACTGCTGAGCTTAGCCTCGTCCGGGGAGCTGAAAAGCCGTCAGGACGTCACTGAGGCTCTTGAAGGTGCAGGTTTTGAGGTGGTGCGTACAACGAAAAGCAGTATCAGCATTGCCGACCCTGACGGGGGGCGAAACATCCGACTGAAGGGAGCCATCTATGAGCAGTCTTTTAACGCTGGCGAAGGACTTAGAGCAGCAATCGAAAGCGCAGCAGAAGAGTACCGGCGAGATGCTGAAAGCCGCATTCAGCGAGCACGAGCAGTCTGTCAGAGCGGAACTGAACGCAAGCGCGAGGAGAATCAGCGACGCCATCAGCGCCCACGAGCAGAGTATGAGCGAGGCGATGGAGAAAAACCGGCGGAGCGTGTTGCTGACGGCCGGGAGGACATGGCTCACCATCCTGATGGTGTCAGCGCTGCTGATCGCCACGAGCGGGAGCATTCTGTGGTGGCAGGGACGGCAGATAACCGACAATTACACACATCTTCGTCAGCAGGAAGATACCCTGGCGAAAATGACCGCCCGGACGTGGGGAGTACGCTATCAGGAGAGCAACGACGGCCGGAGGTTCCTTATCCTGCCGCCGGGGATGCAAGCCGAAGCCATCCCCTACGACGGGACGACCTGGATCCGCCTGAAACAGGAGTAGCGGAAAATGACAGAGCTGGAAAAGCAGTTGCTGAGCGCATTAGAGCAGCTACAGCAGGACTACTCGCAAAGGCTGGACGAATGGGAGAGCGCCTTCGCGGAATGGCGGAGCATGTGTGGACTTATGCAACGGGAGAACGCGGTGCTGAACGAGCGCGTGTCGGACTTGAGCACGCAGGTGCTGAGTTTAAGCGAGCAGCTACGCCGCTTGTCCGGGAACTGAATGCCATCGAGGAGAAGGCTGCACTGGAGTATCAGCGTCAGAACGAGCTGGAGCTGACGCTCCGACAGAAGCAGAAGAGTTTCGATGGTCCGAAGATGAGGTGACAGCCCGCACGAAGAAGGGCTCATCGCGTTCCTGCTAAATAGGCTGACTACCGGAATGGTAGTGACTTATCCCGGAGGAAGTGATGAAAATTCTCAACGTTATTGAAGCCCTGCTGAACTGTTTTTACCTGGTGATGGAGCTGTGTGAGTTGCCGGAGAGGCATTTGCCGGTTTTTAAGGCGTTCGCGCTGATTTTAGTGTGACTTTACGCTGCATGCATCTGGCTGCATGACTATGCATCAGTGTAATATCCAGCGGCTGCGTTTTTGGTGTTTTTTCGTCATGTCTGTCGCCACTTTCTCGCGTCTGGCACCGGAAACGCAGCCAACCCCGTTTCTGCGGTGCGGGCAAGGGGTGTTATGTTAAAAGCCGAGGTCTGGCGGATACGGAAAAAATTATGCCGGCCGGGCTTATGCCCGCGGCAATCCGGCCGATACTTAAATTATCCTTCACAAAGGATGTGCTGCGATCCAGGCAGTTGAGTGTTTTCCGGCTCCCGGATGTGAGCCATTTTTTTGCCTTCTGATGCCTGTTAATGCATGCGGAGCTGCGCTGGTTCTTCCAAGATTGATAGACGCCAGCTTCTCTGCTGGAGCCGGCGGATTTGCCGTAAATATGAACATTTTCTTATTGTTCAGCCCGCTAAAGATGGCGGGTTTTTTACGCGTGAAATCCGGAGCCGGACATCATGCCGGCATGGCTGAAGAGCGGGCTTTTTCCCGCCCTGTCGCAGTAATATATAACGCTACATAAGGAGTAGCCGATAACCATGGCAGTACTTACATTATCCGGGCAATCTGATTCATATGTTTTCACTTAAAAATATGTTCTCCCTGAACCTCCAGCGATCAGCCATTTCGTATGACGCAATTTGTCAGAATAAGCCTGTCATTGAGTTCAGTCCGGAGGGGGTGATAAATAAAGCCAGCCCGCTTTTTCTCTCCACTATGGGGTACAGGGCTGATGAAATAATCGGTCACCACCATCGTATATTCTGCCCGCCCTCGCTGGTAAGTTCACCGGAATACAGCCAGTTCTGGCAGCGCCTTGCCAGGGGAGAAAGCTTTAGTGGCAAGTACCTGCGGCTGGCAAAGGGAAATCGTTCCGTATGGCTTGAAGCCAGTTATATCCCCGTTTCTGACAGGCGCGGCCGTGTTATCAGAGTCATTAAAATTGCTGCCGATATTTCTGAGCGCGTGCATTCTGCTCTTGAGCAGGAAGCAGTCGTAAATGCCATAAACCGTTCTATGGCCATCATCACCTTCAATCCTGAAGGGATCGTGCTTGAAGCAAATGAAAATTTCGTCAATGCCACTGGCTATAAGCGGGATGAAATCATAGGTAAGCATCATCGTCTGTTCTGTGCCGAGACGCTTTACAAAAGTGATGAATACCGACATTTCTGGGAGAGTCTGAATCAAGGTGAGTTTTTTTCTGGTCTGTTTCCACGCCTTAACCGTCAGGGAGACCCTCTGTGGTTCCGTGCAACTTATAACCCTGTCTTTAACAGTGATGGGCAGCTTTATAAAATTGTGAAATTCGCTACAGATGTTACGGCTGATGTCCTGCGAAACCAGAGAGAGCAAGAGGCTGCTGTGCATGCATGGGATATGGCCGTGCAGACCCGAGAAAGTGCGCAGAACGGTGCCAATGTTATTGAAAATAGCATCCTTATGATTGACAGAATTGCGCAGGGGATGGGGGCTGTCTCCACCGATATCTCACGGCTCAACAATCAGTCTGAAAGTATTGACGATATGGTGGAAACCATCCGGAAGTTTGCCATGCAGACAAGACTTATTGCACTGAATGCCGCGATTGAAGCAGCAAGGGCTGGCGCATCCGGAAGAAGTTTTGCGGTTGTTGCCGCAGAAGTGCGTAATCTTGCGGCGAGCGTCAGTAGCGCGACTGAAGAAATTGAGCAAGTCGTGGCCAGCAATAGTCAACTGGCCAAGGATGTTCTCTGTGGCATTGAAAACAGCCTGATGAACACTCGGGAAGGGGTTACACTCATGCGCGAAGCGGGTGAAGTTATGACCAGCATTCAGAGGAATGCTGCAGGGGTTGAGACTGCGGTTAAGGATGTCGCCATTTCAGTTAAAGCCGGATAGGCCATGGTGCATATCCCCATATCTGTCGAACATCACAGATGATCTTCTTGAGATCCTTTCCGTTGCGTCGTAATCTCTTGCTCTGAAAACGAAAAAACCACCCGGAAAGGTGGCTTTTTCGAAGGTTCGCAAGAGTTGACGCTCTTTTGAACCGCGGTAACTGGCTTGGAGGAGCACAGTCACCAAAACTGTCCTTTCAGTGTAGCCTTATCGCACCCGAAACTTCAAGACTCTCCTCCTCTAAACCTGTTACCAGTGGCTGCTGCCAGTGGCGCTTTGTCGTGTTTTTCCGGATTGGACTCAAGTTGATAGTTACCGGATAAGGCGCAGCGGTCGGACTGAACGGGGGGTTCGTGCATACAGTCCAGCTTGGAGCGAACTGCCTTCCCGGAACTGAGTGTCAGGCGTGGAATGAGACAAACGCGGCCATAACAGCGGAATGACACCGGTAAACCGAAAGGCAGGAACAGGAGAGCGCACGAGGGAGCCACCAGGGGGAAACGCCTGGTATCTTTATAGTCCTGTCGGGTTTCGCCACCACTGATTTGAGCGTCAGATTTCGTGATGCTTGTCAGGGGGGCGGAGCCTATGGAAAAACGGCTTCGCCGCGGCCTTATCGCTTCCCTGTTAAGCTTCTTTCTGGCATCTCCCAGGAAATTTCCGCCCCGCCTGTAAGCCGGTACCGCTCGCCGCAGCCGAACGACCGAGCGCAGCGAGTCAGTGAGCGAGGAAGCGGAATATATCCTGTATCGCATATTCTGCTGACGCTCCGCTGCTGCATTTTTCTCCTGCCACATGAAGCACTTCACTGATATTCGCATCCGTGCCAACATAGTAAGCCAGTATACACTCCGCTAGCGCTACGTGACTGGTTCAGGGCTGCGCCCCGAAACCCGCTAACAGCCACTGACGCGCCTGCGGCTTGTCCAACCCCGCGCCGACCGGGAAAGGTTTTCCCGCCCGTCCCGGGGTTATCAGGAGACTGTTTTGTCAGAGAAACGGAACAAGATGCTCACCATGTGGGTGACGGAGGATGAGCACAGGCGGCTACTTGAGCGCTGCGACGGCAGGCAGCTGGCGGCGTGGATGCGGCAGACCTGCCTGGACGAAAAGCCGGCTCGTACCGCAAAACTTCCTTCGATCTCGCCGGCGCTGCTGCGCCAGCTTGCCGGTATGGGCAACAACCTGAACCAGATAGCCCGCCGTGTTAACGCCGGCGTCGGTACCGGTCATGACCGGGTGCAGATTGTGGCGGCGCTGATGGCCATCGATGCCGGGCTTGAGCGGCTGCGGCACGCCGTTCTTGAGAAAGGAACGGACGATGATCGTTAAATTTCATCCACGCGGTCGCGGCGGTGGCGCCGGGCCGGTGGACTATCTGCTGGGTAAAGACCGGCAGCGTGAAGGCGCCAGCGTCCTGCAGGGGAAGCCGGAAGAAGTCCGGGAGCTGATCGACGCGTCGCCTTACGTGAAGAAATACACCTCCGGCGTCCTGTCGTTTGCGGAGGCCGATCTGCCTCCCGGCCAGCGGGAAAAACTGATGGCCAGCTTCGAGCGGGTTCTGATGCCCGGACTTGATAAAGATCAGTACAGCATTCTGTGGGTGGAGCACGAGGACAAGGGGCGTCTGGAGCTGAACTTTCTGATCCCCAATACCGAGCTGCTGACCGGCAGGCGGCTCCAGCCGTACTACGACCGCGCCGACCGGCCGCGTATCGATGCCTGGCAGACCATCGTGAACGGCAGACTGGGGCTGCACGATCCGAACGCGCCGGAAAACCGCCGGGCGCTGGTCACGCCGG